>NZ_JALBGW010000067.1:0-24474 GCF_023006485.1 Neorhizobium sp. BETTINA12A | reverse complement strand
CGATGAACAGCGCGAGCGCCGTTTCCGGGTCGAGCGAGATATACGGCGTGCCCGGCACCAGCGCGACCGCGGCGCCCGCCAGCGCCAGCATGGACGGGTAGGGCACGGAAAGCCGACGCGAAATCTGCAGAAGCACGATTGCGACAAGCAGCAGGACGAGCAGGCTCTCGAAGAAGTTCATGCGGCGATCTTAGAGACCGCTGAAGCCTTTGTCAGCGGCAGGTTTGCGCAATTTGTTCCAGAAATCCGCGCGACGCCGGCCTTGTGTTCGGGCCGACCGAATGGCGGCGCTTGACATATCCTTGGAGATTTCCCTAAAGCATCGACATGCGCCTCCGTGGAAAACCGGGGGGATGCATCAAGCATGGTCATCAGCACATAGAGGTCCCAATGCGCCAAGTCCCTTCTCACGAAATTCACGTTCGAAATTCTGAGAAATTGAGGGTTCATGCGCACTTTGAATCTGGGCATCCTCGCCCATGTGGACGCAGGCAAGACTAGCCTTACGGAAAGACTCCTTTTTAATGCCGGTGTGATCGACAAGCTGGGCAGCGTCGATACCGGCGATACGCAGACGGACAGTCTGGAAATCGAGCGCCAGCGTGGTATCACCATTCGAGCCGCGGTCGTGTCCTTTGCGATTGGCGACACGGTCGTCAACCTCGTCGATACGCCCGGCCATCCCGATTTTATCGCCGAGGTGGAGCGGGTCCTTGGACTGCTGGACGCTGCGGTCGTCGTCGTTTCGGCGGTCGAGGGTGTGCAGGCCCAGACCCGCGTATTGGTACGGGCGCTGCAGCGCCTCGCCGTGCCGTTCATGTTCTTCATCAACAAGGTTGATCGCCTGGGAGCGCAATACGACCTTGTGCTGGAGGACATCGGCCGCCAGCTGCCGGTTCGGTCGATCGCCATGTCGGCTGTCATCGGCCCCGGCAGCAAACTTGTACAGGTGGAGACGCTCGACCCGCTCACCGAGCCGTTTTTCACGGTGCTGAGCGAAACGCTGGCGGAAAACGACGACGCCGTGCTCAGCGACTATGTCGCGGCCCCTGATCGCCTGACCGAGGAAAGGCTCGGTCGCTCCTTGGCCGATCAGGTCTCCAGGGGCTTGATGCACCCCGCATTCGCAGGAGCCGCGATGACCGGCGTCGGCTTGTCGGCGCTCTCATCGGCCATCACGACGCTACTGCCCAGCCGCGAACTCGACCCGGATGGTCCGATCGCCGGAAAGATCTTCAAGATCGAGCGCGGGTGGGGCGGTGAGAAGCTGTCCTACATGTATCTGACCTCGGGCACGGTCCAAGTCCGGCAATACCTGGATCTGCCCGAAGGCCCGGCAAGGGTGACCGGAATCCAGGTGTTCGAGGCCGGCGGGATCCGTCCCGTCACCAGTGTCCGCGCCGGACAGATCGCGCGCGTCAGCGGCCTTAGCGCTGCCAGGATAGGCGATACGGTGGGAAGCGATCTGTTTCCGGGCAGTCGGTCCCATTTTGCTTCGCCCACCCTTGAAACCCGTGTGCGGGCCAGACGGCCCTCCGACAAGGCCGCACTCTGGCTGGCGCTCAACCAGCTGGCCGAACAGGATCCGCTGATCAACCTGCGCCGTAACGACGACGCCGACGAAGTTTTCGTGTCGTTGTATGGTGAGGTGCAGAAGGAGGTCATCCAGGCGACCCTGCTGACGGATTTCGGCCTCGAGGCGATGTTCGAGGAGAGCACGGTCATCTGCGTGGAACGGCTTATCGGAACCGGTGCTGGCCTCGAAATCCTCTTAAAGGAGCCCAATCCCTTTATTGCGACAGTCGGGTTGCGCGTCGAGCCGCGACCGGAAGGGGCGGGCAACAGCTTTGCGTTGGAAGTGGATGTCGGCCAAATGCCTGCCAGCTTTTATCGGGCGGTCGAGGACGCCGTCTCCGAAACGCTGAAGCAGGGCCTTTTCGGCTGGCAGATCATCGATTGCCACGTGGCGATGACAGCTGCCCGGCATCGTTCACCGATGAGCACGGCCGCCGATTTCCGGCAGTTGACGCCGCTGGTGCTTGCCGCCGCGGTGTCGGCTGCGCAAACGGTCGTCTGCGAGCCGATCGATCGCTTTTACCTCGAAGTGCCGGCCGCGGCCTTGAACAGTCTCCACACTCTGCTTGCAAAATCCGGTGCGATAACCAAGGGGGCCGTGATTGCCAACGGCGTTGCCCGACTGGAAGGGCTGATAGCATCCACCATGATCCAAGGCGTCGTGCAACAATTGCCGGCGCTGACGGGTGGCATGGGAACGATCGAATATTCCTTCGATCATTATGCCCGGATGGCGGATCCGCCGCGTTCACGCCGACGTTCGGGTATCGATCCCTTCAATGCCACGGACTATCTGCTCCGCGTGCGCTGAAACTTCGCGGAACAGGCGCTGGCGGGCGATTGGCAACCGCCTGACGCCCGCTCATCCGCGCCATCGACATCGAAGCGATCGGCGTATGGCCCGGAAACGGAAAGGGGCCCGGTCCAGCCGAGCCCCGGATCGTCCCACATGAGGTTGTTCAGGCCGTCTTTTTGGCGCCGACGAATGCGATGGCCGCCAGGATGACGCTGGCAATCACGTTCCAGCCGGCAAACGACAGGCCGAGCACCCGAAGGGCTGCCTGCGTGCACGAGGGGCCGTGAACCGTGTTCAGGTCCGACAGCAGGCTGCCGGCATTGGTGGTGACGCCGGCCCCGCCGCCGCAGCTTGCCGGACCTTCCCAGAAGGCCCATTCGACGCCCGAGTGATAAACACCCATGCCGGCGCCGACCAGCATCATCACGCCGATGACGACCAGCAGCGCGCGGGTGACCCAGGCGGGCAGGCCGATCATCGAGACGACGATCGCCAGAATGCCGACCGGAATGCCGTAATAATAGGGATTGCGCTGCAGAAGGCAGAGCGCGCAAGGGATATAGCCGCCGATATACTGGAAAGCCAGCGCCCCGCCGACCGTCGCCGCCATGCCGAGCGTCAGGACGATGGCGTAGCCTATGCCGACGCGGGACCGGGGTGTGGAAGCTGTCAGCGCCATGCGCCTCTCCTAAAATGGTTTCGACCGGCAGGGGTGCCATGGCCTCACTTAGAGCAGATGCGGCGGCGCGGTAAGACAAATTATCTTGAATTGAAGACCGGGCTTTCCGGGGACAAGGCAACGGCCAGTGCCGGGACCATGGGATAAAGCCCGCAGGAAGCCGCGGGTGCCACAAATAGAACGCCGCCACCAGATGATTTGCATCCGCCGCAAATTGGCGATTGATGCCGGCAACATCCTGAGTTAAGAACCACCATCGGACGGAGACGAGTCATCGTCTTTCAGGTTAGCACCCGTAGCTCAGCTGGATAGAGTGTTGGATTCCGATTCCAAAGGTCACAGGTTCGAATCCTGTCGGGTGCGCCATATCACTTTTTCTGCAAGAATCTGATATTGCAGCGCAATTATCAGAAGTTGGCTATCAGTACGACCCGCAAAACTTAATTTTGCAGCCGTTTTTGCTACGAATTCTGCATCTGTGGCCGACTTGCTTGACTACGCAAAGCGAGTCTATCGTCCCTCGTGACAATCATTCTGCGAAATTGCGATCCGATCGATGGTCCGAGCATCGATCGGGTTCCCCTGCAAGCGGGCCGAAACCCTCGACGCGACGATCTGCGCGCTCGCTGCTCGATCTCTAATCAGCATGGACCTTAATCGCCGCGAGGCCGAGCTTTCGATCGCCGCCGCGCCGAAGCCGAAACAGACGGTTTTCAGGTCTGTTTTTTGAACCGGTAGGTCGGAAACGTAGTTTTTGTGGAAATCTGCAATGCCAGGGCCAAGTAGGCTAAGCAAGGATTGATATTGGAACAATGACACCCGAGATATTGTCCAACCGTCATAGCCAAAAGGGGTCCGGCCTGTAATGGATGATAGCATCTACGATAATATGCCAGATGACCCAGGCCGCGCGTTTCTTTACTTTGAGGAGCATTTCAGAGCGGAATTAGAGGAATCCTTGAGGTACGATAAGGAAAACTCCTATTACCACCGAAATAAATTTATGAGCGATGTCCGCAACATCGCGGATATTTTCGATTTTCCTGAAATTGCTCACTTTCGAGATGAGGACAGGGAAGAGAACAGCGAATATTATTTCAGTCAGTTTGAATTGGCTTTGCGTAACGTAATGCACCGCGTCAAGATTCAGGGTGCGCAAGGTAGAAAGCAATTTAGCGTCCATTTGACGACGGCAGAGCGCGAAAAAATCCGCCATTATGTCGAGCAGATAAAAGGTGTTGTCGAGAGATCCGATGCGGCGACTGAAAAGCGAGAAGCTATCTTTAAGAAGCTCAACGCGCTCCTACTGGAAATCGACAGGGATCGAACTCGCTTTGAAGTCATCACGGACGGAATAAGGGCCGTGGCACGTCTCAGTGGCGACGTTGAACGTGAAGGTGCGGAACCTTGGTGGAAATGGGTAAAGCTTATTTTCGGTGTTGTTGATGACGCGAAAGAGCGTGAACCTACCGCAAGTTTACCCGCTCCAACTGAGCGGAAGCGGATCGACGGTCCACGCAAACAGCTTCCCAAACCTCGCGAAGATCGCAATATGGACGACGATATTCCATTTTAATGAGATTGTTGCTACTGATTTTGCCACAGTTGAGAGGTGCGGAACTAGTCAAGTGCGCACGCAATCACTGCGCCAGAAAACCGCAACATATCAAAGCTTCCAGGAGATGTGGTGCCCCGTGCCGGAATCGAACCAGCACTCCTTTCGGAACCTGATTTTGAGTCAGGCGCGTCTACCAATTCCGCCAACGGGGCACTTGGGTAGCGGTATGCGCTCTATCACGGGGCTGCACCGGCATGCAAGGGTGAAGTGAGGTTGCAATCCCGCATGCCTGGCAGCTGCGAAATTGTCCCGGATCAAGGCAGATCGATGTCGTTTTTCCCGATCCTCGGCGGCAGATCGCCGTCTTTAGCGCCTCCCGGAACATGCGTGCCGCCTGGGCTTCCGGAGGCAGCCATATCAGGTCCCTTCCTGTGTCCCCCTTGTATTTTAAGCATCCCGGATGTTAGCTGGTGCAGCAAAAATAGAAGCGCTGCCCATGAAACTGCCTGCCCGAACGTCCTATGAAGACCTTTTTCGCGATTTCGCCTGGGAGATCCCGCAGCGATTCAACATGGGGGAGGCGGTCAGCGATGCCTGGGCGGAGAAATTTCAAGATCGCATCTGTCTCCAGCATTTCAGCCCGGATGGTGCTCATCGGGCTCTGACCTATGGCGAACTGTCGGGGCGATCCGCCTCGCTTGCGAACGCCTTTGTCGCGCTCGGCCTCAAGCCCGGCGACCGCGTTGCACTTCTTCTGCCGCAAAGTTTCGAGACGGTGATCGCGCATGTGGCGATCAACAAGATGGGCGGCATCGCCCTGCCGCTGGCGCTTCTGTTCGGGGCCGAGGCGCTCGAATACCGGCTGAAGGCATCGGGTGCTGCGGCGATCGTCACCAATCCCTTCGGCCTGTCGCGGCTGGCAGCCTTAAGCGAAAAGCTGCCGGAGCTGCGGCACGTGATCGTCACCGGGGAGCTGCCGCCCGGCGACGGCCTGCTGGCGCTCGACGCATTGATCGCCGCCCATTCTCCCGTGTTCGAGGTCGTCGACAGCGGACCGGACGATCCGGCGCTGATGATCTTCACCTCCGGCACGACCGGCCCGCCGAAGGCGGCGCTGCACGGCCATCGGGTGCTGGCCGGCCATATTCCGGGTTTCCAGCTGGCGCACGAATTCGCACCCCAACAGGGGGACCGGATCTGGACGCCGTCGGACTGGGCCTGGGCAGGCGGCCTGCTCAACGTGCTGATGCCGGCGCTGATGCTCGGCATTCCGGTCGTCTCCTCGCCGGCCCAGAAATTCGACGCGGACATGGCTTTTCGCATCATGAGCGAGATGGATGTGCGCAACGCCTTCATTCCGCCGACGGCGTTGCGGCTCCTGAAATCCGTCGAAAACCCGCTCGAAAAATACGATCTCAAGCTGCGGACGATCGCCTCGGCCGGCGAGGCGCTCGGCCGCGAGACCTATGACTGGGCGAAGGCGGCGCTGGGGCTGACGGTCAACGAGTTCTACGGCCAGACCGAATGCAATTTCGTGCTGTCCTCGGCCGCCAATCTCGGTGTGTCGCGCGGCGGAGCGATCGGGCGGGCGGTGCCCGGCCATCACGTGGCGGTGGTCGACGGCAGGGGCATCGAGCTGCCGGCCGGCAAGATGGGGCAGATCGCCATCCGCAGACCCGATCCGGTGATGTTCCTCGGCTACTGGAACGACGACGCGGCGACGGAAGCGAAATTCGTCGGCGACTGGCTGATCACCGGTGATCTCGGCCGGAAGGACCGCGACGGCTATGTGGAATTCGTTGGGCGGGATGACGACGTCATCACCTCGTCCGGTTATCGCATCGGGCCGAGCGAGATCGAGGATTGCCTGACTGGTCATCCGGCGGTGCGGCTGGCGGCCGTGGTCGGCAAGCCGGACCCGATCCGCACCGAGATCGTCAAGGCCTATATCGCGCTGGCCCCCGGCTATCGCCCGACCGACGAACTGGCTCTGGAGATCCGTGACTGGGTGAAGACGCGGCTGTCGATGCATGAATATCCGCGCGAGGTCGCCTTCGTCGACGATATCCCGCTGACGACCAGCGGCAAGGTGATCCGCCGGCTGCTGCGCGACAAGGCGGCGGCCGAGTGATCGCTACGGGTTGATTATTCCGAACGGCCGGCGAGCGACATGATCTTCTCGCGCAGCATGCGGGCCATGTTGCGGGTGTTGCGGTAGAGGTGGAGCTGGGCTGCCACCTGGCGCACGTCGCGGTCGCCGTTCTGGCGCAGGCCGATCACCAGTGTGCCCATTTCCTCGCGCTCTTCCCAGAAACGGCTCATGATCGGATGGTCCGGAACCGCGCAACTGTCGGTGCGCATGATGTTGGCGTCGTCGAGATGCCATTCGGTCAGCTTCACCATCAAGAGCTTGCCGGGCGAGAACTGGGAAAAACTCTCGTCGTAGGCGGTTTTCCACGTATAGGCCTCGCCGGCCATGATGAAGACGATGAGCGAGGCGATGGCGCGGCCGTCGAAATCGATGGTGTGGATGCGGACGGCGTCGATTTCCGCCAGGTTGGTGATCGCTTCGCGGGCGAAGGCGGCGCGGTAGCGGTCGTTGATCAGGGCCGAGCGTTTGCGGCCCTTCCAGCCCTTGGCTTCGAGCGCCAGGAATTCCTCCATCCGCAACCGGATCTCTTCCGGCTGGCGGGCGACCGAATAGCTGAGCGAGCCCTTGTTGCCGAGATTGCGCCAGAGACGGCGCATTTCGCGGTAGTGGTGCGACGAGATCGAGTGCTTGAGATAGGCCTCGCCGTCGAGCAGGCTTTCGAGCATCGGTCGGAGATGAGGATCGGTAACGGCAACCGGCAGGTTGCGGCCGATCGCGACCGCCTTGGCGAGCTGCGCGAACGGGCCGCCGAGCCTGACGTCCGGCATGACCAGCACGGAGGGGAGGCGGGCTTCGCGCATGCTGAGCGCGTCGAAAAGATTGTCGATCGTCTCGGCTGAATCTTCCGCGTCGACGAGCGGCGTGCCGATCGGCCCGAAGGGGTTGGCCCAGGCGCGGATGATCGAGGCGCCGACGGAAAAGCCGGGCTTCTCGACAGTAAACGGCATCAGCAGCCGCATGCGGCTGCGTGCACCGATCTCGTCGCGGATCAGCGCCAGGCGCACCTGCTTGTCCTCGACCCGCGGCATGGCGGGGGCGAGCAGCCGGGCCGAAAAGAAGATGTTCGGCTCGAGCGCGCGGTTGGAGAGGAATTCGAGTTCTTCCTGCAGGTCGTAACCGAAGGCGGCGGGATAGAGGCAGAGTTCGCGGCCGGGCCGGCCGACCTGGAGATGGGTATCGGCATCCGGCCGCTCGGCGCGGAACGCCTGGACCATGCTCATCCGGCCGCCGCCATTGCCCTCGAATTCGCTGCTGAATGGAGGTTGCGCCATGATCAGGAAGCCTTTGAAGGAGCAGAGGGCGTCGGATCGGCAAAGGCGAAGAGCACGATGCCGAGCGTGCGCCGGACGGCGATATGCAACAGGATCGCCTCGATCATCATCGCCGACGCCGTGGCCATGGCCGCACCCGTCAGGCCGAAGCGGGGGATCAGCGCGATATTGAGGCCGATGCTCGCCAAGAGCGTCACGCTATAGAGCAGGACGCAGAGTTTCTGGCGGCCGGCCATGCTGAGCAGGACCTCGCCGGGCCCGACCATCGATTTGGCGAGGATGCCGCAAAACAGGATTGCCATCAGCCAGTAACCGGCCGTGAACGCGCTGCCGAACAGCGACAGAAGCAGTTCGCCGGATGCGAGCGCCACGAGCCCGACGGCCAGCGACGGCCAGAAACTCCAGCGCGCGGTCTGGCCGGCAAAGGCAGCCAGCGCCGTCATGTCCTCCTCCGCCATGATCGCGGAAAAGCGGGGGCCGGCGGCAGCCTTGATCGAGAAGTAGACGAATTGCACCAGCACGATCGTTTTTGCCGCGGCATAATAGATGCCGACCTGGTCCGGCGGCAGGTAAAGGCCGACAACGACGACGTCCGCATTGGTCAGCAGGAAGCCGATGCCGTCGACCAGGAAGAGCGGCAGCGAATATCGGAACCAGGCGCCCATCTCGAACCGTATCGGACCGGTGCCATAGAGCCGGCGCAGGCGCAGCGTCAGGCGCAGAAGCTGCGAGAGCGTGGTGACATAGGTTGCCGCAAGGGCTGCCTGCATGGCGGTGACGGCCGTGTGGTCAGCGCCCAACCAGAGCGCGGCCAGCATGAACACGAGGATCAGGGTCGGGCGGATCAGGTAGGTGGGCGAGAGCGCCGTCACCGTCCAGCCGTTTGAACGTGCGGTGCCGTCGAGCACGTCGCCGAGCGCGATCATCGGGATGGTGAAGAAGGCGAGCGACACCGGCACGAGGTAATAGGGTTCGACCGTGTGGCCGTAGACATGCAGGAACAGGAAACCGAGGCCGGCTACCGTGCTTGCCGAGATGAGCGCCACGAGGCGGACGGCGAGATTGAGCCCGCGCACCGTCGCCACCTCGTCGCGTGCCCTGTGCTGGTGCAGGAAACGGATGACGGATGTGTGGAACCCGAGGCAGGAGAGATTGCCGGCGAGCACGACCAGAACCCAGACGAAGGCGAAGATCCCGTATTCGAACTCGCCCATCAGCCGGGCGAGCACGATTTGCGACACAAAGGCGATGGCGGCGCTTGCGACGCGGATCACGAAAGCGATGAGCGCGCGGCGCTGGGCGCGGGCCGTCTCGTCGTCATCGGTCAGGATCGATTGGAGCTTGCGCGTCAGCGGTGCCAGCCGGGTCCTCAGACCAGGCGGAAGCAATCTTTCCGCTGTTTCGATAACCGCCATGATGGGCACGCAATACTCGTAACGACGACGGGAACAATGGGCAAAAGTGTTGCCACAGCAGGGTTAAGAAAGGGTTCGCCCAGGCGTTAAAGGATTGACGGTCGCGCGGGTCCCGCGGCGGAAACGACAACGCCGCCCGGCAGGGGCGGCGTTAAAGGGATAAGATTTTAGCAGAAGCTTCAGGCCTGTTCGAAGGCACCGTGGCAATGCTTGTATTTCTTGCCGGATCCGCAGGGGCAGGCCTCGTTGCGGCCGATCTTGCCCCAGGTGGAGGGATCTTCCGGACGGCGGTCTGCCGGTGCGGCGATGAAGTTCTCGCTGTCGAAGCCGGTGACCTGGTTGAGGCCGGTCGTCGGATCGACATGTTGTTCGTCATAGATCGCCGGCGGCTGTGGCGGCTCGGGGTTCTGCACCAGCTCGACGCGCATCAGCTGGGCGGTGACCGCCTCGCGCAGGTTGGCAAGCAGCGCCTGGAACAGCTCGAAGGCTTCCGCCTTGTATTCCTGCAGCGGATCACGCTGGGCGTAGCCGCGGAAGCCGATGACCGAGCGCAGGTGGTCGAGATTGACGATATGCTCGCGCCACAGGTGGTCGAGCGTCTGGAGCAGCACGGAGCGCTCCACATAGGTCATGATATCGGCGCCGAAGCGCTCCTTGCGCTCGGCCGCGGCCTTGTCGGCAGCCTCGGTGATGCGTTCACGGATGTCGGTCTCGCCGATGCCGTCTTCCTTGACCCAGTCTTCGATCGGCAGGTCGAGGTTCAGCATCCGGCCGACGTCTTCGCGAAGGCCCGCGGCATTCCACTGTTCGGCATAGGCGCGTTCGGGAATGTGCTTGGCGACCAGAACTTCGATGACCTCGGTGCGCATGTCCTCGACGGTCTCGGATACGTCTTCCGAATCCATCATCTCGATGCGCTGTTCGAAGATCACCTTGCGCTGGTCGTTGGTGACGTCGTCGTATTTCAGGAGGTTCTTGCGGATGTCGAAGTTGCGGGCTTCGACCTTCTTCTGGGCGCGTTCGAGCGCCTTGTTGATCCACGGATGGACGATCGCCTCGCCTTCCTTGAGGCCGAGCTTCTGCAGCATGCTGTCCATGCGGTCGGAGCCGAAGATGCGCATCAGGTCGTCCTGGAGGGACAGGTAGAATTTCGAACGGCCAGGGTCGCCCTGACGGCCGGAGCGGCCGCGCAGCTGGTTGTCGATGCGGCGGCTTTCGTGGCGCTCGGTGGCGATCACGTAGAGGCCGCCGGCGGCAAGCGCCTTCTCCTTGAGCTGTTTGACCTCTTCGCGGCTTGCCGCTTCCAGTGCATCGCGCTCCGGACCCGGCTCCATGCCTTCGAGTTCGCGTTCGAGGCGCATGTCGATATTGCCGCCGAGCTGGATGTCGGTACCGCGGCCGGCCATGTTGGTGGCGATCGTGACGGCGCCCGGCACACCGGCCTGCGACACGATATAGGCTTCCTGCTCGTGGTAACGGGCGTTCAGGACCTGGAAATTGTTGAAGCCCGACTGGCGCAGCATGGTCGCCAGCAGTTCGGACTTTTCGATCGACGTGGTGCCGACCAGGACCGGCTGGCCGCGTTCATGGGCTTGTTTGATCTCTTCGATGATCGCCTTGAACTTTTCGTCGAAGGTCCGGTAGACCTCGTCGTCCTCGTCGATACGCTGGATCGGCAGGTTGGTCGGCACTTCGACCACTTCGAGCTTGTAGATGTTGCCGAACTCTTCCGCTTCCGTCTGGGCCGTACCGGTCATGCCGGCGAGCTTTCCGTACATGCGGAAATAGTTCTGGAAGGTGATCGAAGAGAGCGTCTGGTTCTCCGGCTGGATCTGCACCTTTTCCTTGGCTTCGAGCGCCTGGTGCTGGCCTTCCGAATAACGGCGGCCGGGCATCATGCGGCCCGTGAATTCGTCGATGATGACGATCTCGTCGTTGCGGACGATATAGTCCTTGTCGCGGGTGAAGAGCTTGTGGGCCTTCAGCGCGTTGTTGATGTGGTGGACGATCGCGACGTTCTCGACGTCGTAGAGGGATTCGCCCTTCAGCAGGCCCGCCTGACGCAGCAGGTTCTCGAGCTTTTCGGTGCCGACCTCGGAGAAGTTGGCGGAGCGTTGCTTTTCGTCGATCTCGTAGTCATCAGGCGTCAGTGCGGGGATGAAGGCGTCGATCGTGTTGTAGAGTTCCGAACGGTCGTCGAGCGGGCCGGAGATGATCAGCGGCGTGCGCGCCTCGTCGACCAGGATCGAGTCCACTTCGTCGACGATCGCGTAATTGTGGCCGCGCTGGACCATCTGGCTACGCTCGTACTTCATGTTATCGCGCAGATAATCGAAGCCCAGTTCGTTATTGGTGGCGTAGGTGATGTCGCAGGCATAATTGGCGTGGCGCTCTTCGTCGCTGAGGCCATGGACGATGACGCCCGTGGTCAAGCCCAGGAAGCCGTAGAGCTTGCCCATCGTATGGGCGTCGCGCTGGGCGAGGTAGTCGTTGACGGTGACCACATGGACGCCCTTGCCGGCAAGCGCGTTCAGGTAGACCGCCAGCGTCGCCACCAGCGTCTTGCCTTCGCCGGTCTTCATCTCGGCAATCGCGCCGTCGTGAAGGATCATGCCACCGGTCAGCTGCACGTCGAACGGGCGCATGCCGAGCACCCGGCGGGAAGCCTCGCGCACGACCGCAAAGGCCGGAACCAGGATGTCGTCGAGCGTCTTGCCCTCGGAGAGCAGTTTCCTGAACTCGACCGTCTGGGCCGCAAGCTGTTCGTCGGAGAGAGCCTTGGTCTTCTCCTCGATAGCATTGATGGCGTCGACAGTCGGCTGGTAGCCGCGCACGCGACGATCGTTTGCCGAACCGAACAATTTGCGGGCGATGCCGCCAAGGCTGACCATACGAATGGTCCTTTCTGAAATCTGTCCCATGGGGGCGCGGGACCGGTCGAACCATCGGTTTCTGATACCGATAAAATGACCTGTCACGCCCGGAAACTCTGCTGGACGCGAAGTTGCGTGACAGATAAGAGGGGGGTCGAATGATGTCAACGGTGGCGGCCGATACAGAATGGCCACAATCCGGTGTTTGTGAAGGTTTTCTGGCCGGAATCAGACGTTCTGAAACCGGTATCCTTAATCGAAAGGTCTTTATCGATGTTGCGCCACAAGTTTCTCATGACGGCCGCGCTGGCCGCCGCGATCCTCTGCCAGGCTCCCGCCTTTGCGGCGGAGGATCCGGTCGTTGCCAAGGTCGGCGACCTCGAAATTCACCAGTCGGAACTGGAGATTGCGGTCCAGAACCTGGACCCGCAGCTCGCCCAGCTTCCGGACGAACAGAAGAAGGTCGCAGCCCTTTCCGGCGCCATCGACGTCAAGCTGCTCGCCAAGGGCGCCCTTGCCGAAGGCATCAAGGACACTCCGGACTTCAAGAAGCGGATGGATTATATCGCCGACCGCGAGCTGCATAACGCCTATTTCCGCAAGCATGTGATCGACGCCACCACCCCGGCAGAGGTCAAGGCCCGTTACGACAAGGAAATCGCTTCCCTGCCGAAGCAGGAAGAGGTGCATGCCCGCCACATCCTCGTGAAGACCGAGGACGAGGCCAAGGCGATCATCGCCGATCTCGACAAGGGCAAGGATTTCGCCGCGATCGCCAAGGAAAAATCCCAGGATTCCAACAAGGATGAAGGCGGCGATCTCGGCTGGTTCGGCCGCGGCCGCATGGTTCCGGAATTCGAGGAAGTCGCTTTCGCGCTGAAGAAGGGCGAATATTCCAAGACGCCGGTCAAGTCGCAGTTCGGCTATCACGTCATCAAGCTGGAAGACACGCGCGACGCTCCGGCGCCGGCTTTCGACCAGGTCGAGGACCAGGTCAAGCAGCTGGTGATGCGCGACAAGTATGTGGCTCTGATCACCAAGGCCAAGAGCGAGCAGAAGATCGACATCAAGGATGCGGCCCTCAAGAAGGGATATGAAGACGTCAGCAAGATGCAGGACGGCGACGTCCCGGTCCAGCAGTAATCATTTGACGACGGGCCCGGATCTTCCGGGCCCTTTTCCTATTTGAGCCAGGTAATTATCCGATGTCCGATTCCGTTTCGCCGCTCGCTCCGAAATCCTATCCCGACATGCCGGCGATCCGCGGCGTGCGGATGGCGACTGCCGCCGCCGGGATCAAGTACAAGAACCGCACCGACGTGCTGCTGATGGTGTTCGACAAGCCCGCGACCGTCGCCGGCGTCTTCACCCGCTCCAAGTGCCCCTCGGCGCCGGTGGATTTCTGCCGCGCCAATCTGTCGCACGGAGTGGCGCGCGCCGTGGTCGTCAATTCCGGCAATGCCAACGCCTTTACCGGCGTCAAGGGCAAGGCTGCGACTGAACTCACCGCCAAGTCGGCCTCCGAGGCGGTCGGCTGCGGCAAGAACGAGGTCTATCTCGCTTCGACCGGGGTGATCGGCGAACCGCTCGACGCAACGAAATTCGCAGGCGTGCTCGGCGACATGAACAGCGGCGCCACCGGCGACTTCTGGCTGGAAGCGGCACGAGCAATCATGACCACCGACACCTATCCGAAGGTCGCGACCCGCACCGCCGAGATCGGCGGCGTCAAGGTGACGATCAACGGCATCTCCAAGGGCGCCGGCATGATCGCCCCCGACATGGCGACCATGCTGTCCTTCGTGGCGACCGATGCAGACATCGCGTCGCCGGCGCTGCAGAGCCTGCTGTCCGCCGGCGTCGGCCCGAGCTTCAACTCGGTCACTGTCGACAGCGACACCTCGACCTCCGATACGCTGATGCTGTTTGCCACCGGTGCCGCCGCCGAAGATGGGCAGGCCCGCATCGAGACTGCCGACGATCCGCGTCTCGCAAGCTTCCGTGCCGCGCTCAATGACCTGCTCAAGGATCTGGCCCTGCAGGTCGTCCGCGACGGCGAAGGTGCGCGCAAGATGGTCGAGATCACCGTCACCGGCGCCGAAAGCGATGCCGCGGCCAAGGTGATCGCGCTGTCGATCGCCAACTCGCCGCTGGTCAAGACCGCGATCGCCGGCGAAGACGCCAATTGGGGCCGTATCGTCATGGCCGTCGGCAAGTCGGGCGAAATGGCCGACCGCGACCGGCTGGCGATCTGGTTCGGCGACGTGCGCGTCGCCGTCGACGGTGAGCGCGATCCGGCCTATTCCGAAGCCGCGACTACCGCCGTCATGAAGGAACAGGACATTCCGGTAAAGGTCGATATCGGTCTCGGCAGCGGCCGTGCGACCGTCTGGACCTGCGACCTCACCAAGGAATATGTTGCCATCAACGGCGACTACCGGAGCTGACAGGAATTGAACGAAGCATCATCTCCTCAGAACGATCTGCCATTGGTCCGGCGGCTCGAAGCCGTTGGCTTTCGAGCCTGGCCGGCGGCTTCCGTCATTTATGACGGCAGCTGGCAGGTGCGGCTGACCGGCGGTCATCCTTCCAAGCGCTTGAACTGCATCGTGCCGCTCGACCCGTCCGATCACCGCGACATGGCGATGCGGCTCGAGAAGGCGCGCAAGCGGTTCGAGGACTATGGCCGGCAGCTGGTCGTCAGGGAGACGCCGCTTGCTCCTCCGAAGCTCATCGACCACCTCAATGCCGCCCGCTGGCGGGTGTTCGAAACCGTCGATGTCCTGACCGTCAGCCTCACCGAACTGGAACTGCCGGACACGCTCGATCACCTGCCGAGCCACGATATCGGCCGGTTCTGCGACGCGAGCCTGGCGATCGATAACGAAGATCCGGCGCTGAAGCCGGCGCTTGCCGAGATCCTGAGTTCGATCAAGCCGACATCCGGCTTCTTCATCAAGGAAAACCCGCAGGAAGGCGCCGCGGCCGTGGCGCTCTGCGTCCAGGACAACGATCTGGCCGGCATCATCTCGTTTGCCGTAGCCAAGGCACATCGGCGAGAGGGTCTCGGCACCGAGATCCTCTCCTCGGCGCTGCGCTGGGCCCGTATCAGCGGTGCACGTTCAGCCTGGCTGCAGGTGGTCTCGACCAACGAACCGGCGCTGGCGCTCTATCGCAAGTTCGGCTTCCGCAAGGCCTACGAATACCGCTATTGGCGGCAGGAAAGCCGGGCATGAGCGACACCGCCCCCCGCAAGATCCTGCTCGTCGCCGCCTGCGCGCTGATCGATACGGACGGCCGCATCCTTCTGGCGCAGCGGCCTGAAGGCAAGTCGCTGGCCGGCCTCTGGGAGTTTCCGGGCGGCAAGGTCGAGCCGGGTGAAACACCGGAGGAGACGCTGGTGCGCGAGCTCGAGGAAGAGCTCGGCATCCAGACCAAAATCCCCTGCCTTGCGCCGCTCACCTTCGCCAGCCACACCTACGAGACCTTCCACCTGCTGATGCCGCTCTACATCTGCCGTCGCTTCGAAGGCATTCCGACGGGGCGGGAAGGGCAGGCGATCAAATGGGTCCGGCCGAACGCGCTGCGGGACTACCCGATGCCGCCGGCTGACGAGCCGTTGATCCCGATCCTGCAGGATCTCCTCTGATCGATAAAATTAGAGCCGCCGAATTCATACGGCGTTAAGGGATCGTTTAGCCGATTGTGGCACCTTCAAGGCTTATCCGGTAACGCGTTGATGAGGCTTTAGAAGGCATGGACGAGGAATTCTGGAAAACTGTGCGGGTCCGTCAGCGGACGACGCATGGCTCCGGCAAAACCGGCGCGCTGAATATCGCACTCCTGTTCGGGACGGCCGCGATCGCTCTTTCGCTGATCGTGACGCCGATGCTCGCCAGCCGCAATGACGAGCGCCGTCTGGCGCATGTCCAGGAAGATTTCGACCTGATCAGCACGGGCTCCATCAAGCCCGGCGAAAAGGGAGCAAGACATTATACGATCCGGCGCAGCGTATTGCAGGAAACGCCCGGTTCGGTCTGCATCGTACAAGGCTATGGCATCGGCAGCGACTGCTGACGCCGGGACTTTGAGGCCGGACTCCCATTTGATCCAAAGGTCAGTTCATGCGCCTTTTCAGGTTCCTTCTGAATAATAACAGCGGCGCGACGGCCGTGGAATACGGCCTCATCGTTTCCATTCTGGCGGTGACGCTGTTTATCGCGCTCGGCAGTTATTACGACCTCATGAACAACATGTTCGGCGGTATCGCCACGACCTACGAAAACGCCACCCGCTAAAGCTTCTATTCCGTTTCCTTGCGCAAGGCGTCGGCCAGCCGCATCTTGGCGGAGCCCGGCTTCAACGGTTTTTGCTGGCTTTCATGCGGCGTCCAGCCGGATGCGTAGATGATCGAGAATGTCGCGCGGATGCGGCCGTCCGGATCGGAATAGCGCTCGGCATAAAGTTCTGCAGCTCTCACGAAGAAACGCCTCGTCACCGGCACGCGACTGCGTCCCGCGAGCGGATTGGTCATGCCCATGGCCCGCAGATCCCGCATCAGCGGGAACAGCGAGTCGTAGCGTACCGTGTAGGTTTCGGCATCGACGACCGGCAGCGAGAAGCCCGCCCGCTGCAGCAGCGCACCGACATCGCGCACATCGGCAAATGGAATGACGCGCGGGCTTGCCCCGCCGGTCAGTTCGGCCTCGGCGGACAGAAGGACGTCCCGCATTTCCTGCAGCGTGCCCGAGCCTGGGATCGCCGCCAGGAAAAGCCCGTCCGGCTTCAGTGCCCGGCGAATGCGGATCAGCGTGCCGGGCGTATCATTGACCAGATGCAGCGACAGCGGCGACAGGACCAGGTTGACGGAATCCGGTTCGAGCGGCACGTCCTCCAATGGAGCGGCCGTGAAGGCATCTCCGGGCTTTGCAAAGGTCTCGTCGGTTTCGACCCGGCGGATGGTGCCGATCTTGCCGGTGGCAAGCGCTTCGCGGGCGGCGATGCCGGTTCCGCCATGGAGTTCGACCGCCGTCTCGAAGCGGCGCTCGACCACCGCCAACCGGTCTGCAAGCTCGCGGCCGGCGATATCCAGAAGAAAGGCGGCGTTGTTGTCCTGAGTGGTTATCGCCCGTCTGCGGCGGGCACTCACCAGCTGTTCGTCGAAGAGAATTTCCATGGTCGTCCACTCGTATTCTGCCGTCGCAAAGGCGCGTTCCATCCGCTATTGTCAAGTCATGTCCGCCGAGCCGAACGTCAATGCCCTGCGACTTTTAACATCGTTCGCCGCGGGGTGGACGAGATGGATCGGCGATTTCGTTTATCCGCCGATCTGTCCCGGCTGCGGGGTGCGGACCGGCGCGCATCAGGGCTTCTGCCCCTCCTGCTGGCGGGAAATCCGTTTCATCGAACGGCCCTATTGCGAGAAGCTCGGCCTGCCGTTTTCCTATGATCCGGGGCCAGGCATTCTGTCGGCGCAGGCGATTGCGGAACCGCCCGTCTTCGACCGTTTGCGCTCGACGGCAATCTTCGAGGGCGCCGCCCGCGACCTCGTCCATTCGCTGAAATACCGCGACCGCACCGACCTTGCGGGGATGATGGCCGGCTGGATGCTGCGCGCCTCCGATGGTTACGTGGAAAACTGTGACGCCATCCTGCCGGTGCCGCTGCATCGGTCGCGTTTCGCCTCGCGCAAGTTCAACCAGGCGGCGGAGCTCGCCCGGCATCTGTCGCAGAAATCCGGTCGGCCGTTCCTGCCGTCTACCCTCATTCGCGTCAAGCGTACCAACCGGCAGGTGGGGCTTACGGCGCGGGCCCGCGAGGACAATGTACGGGCGGCCTTTGCGGTCGCGCCGCGCCATGAGGACCGCGTCTTCGGCAAGCGGCTGGTGCTGGTCGACGACGTCTACACCACCGGTGCGACGGTTTCTTCGGCCACGCGTGCCTTGCGGAAAGCCGGCGCTGCGGAGGTCACTGTTTTGACCTTTGCAATGGCTGTCGGCGGGCCTATATGACAGAAGAAAACACTATTGCGCGCGGCCTTTCCCCGCCTGGTCGCGCCCGGAGACGATCATGGCAGAGGTCACTATCTATACCCGCGAATATTGCGGTTACTGCGCGCGCGCAAAAGCTTTGCTGGATACAAAGGGCGTCGCATATACCGAGCATGACGCCACCTATTCGCAGGAACTGCGCCAGGAAATGATCGGCAAGGCGAACGGCCGCTCGACCTTTCCGCAGATCTTCATCGACGGCACACATGTCGGCGGCTGCGACGATCTGCATGCACTCGACCGGGCCGGCAAGCTGGACCCGATTCTGGCGAACTGAGAGGTTTCTTCCATGGCTTTCAAAGCTGCCGCCATCCAGATGTGCTCCGGCGTCGATCCGGAAAAGAACGCCGCCGACATGGCGCGGCTGGTGCGTGAAGCCGCGGCGCACGGGGCGACCTATATCCAGACCCCGGAGATGACCGGTTTCCTGCAGCGGGACCGCAAGGCCATGCGCGCGGTGCTGCGCGACGAGGCGGGCGACATCATCGTTTCGACCGCCCGCAGCTTGGCGAGCGAACTCGGCATCCACCTGCATATCGGCTCGACGGCGATCGCCGTCGACGGCGGCAAGATCGCCAACCGCGCCTTCCTGTTTGCGCCGAACGGCCGGCAGATCTGCACCTATGACAAGATCCATATGTTCGATGTCGATCTGGACAATGGCGAGAGCTGGCGCGAAAGCTCGGCCTATGAGCCGGGAAGCGAAGCGCGGGTCGCCGGTCTGCCGTTCGCCAAGCTCGGTTTCGCGATCTGCTACGACGTGCGTTTCCCGCAGCTTTTCCGCACCGAAGCCTTGGCCGGCGCCGAGATCCTGACCGTGCCGGCCGCCTTCACCCGCCAGACCGGCGAAGCCCATTGGGAAATCCTGCTGCGCGCCCGGGCGATCGAGAACGGTGCCTTCGTGATCGCCGCCGCTCAAGGTGGCGTGCATGAAGACGGCCGCGAGACATTTGGCCACTCGATGATCGTCGACCCCTGGGGCAAGGTGCTGGCGTCTGCCGGCGGCACCGGCGAAGGCGTCGTGCTCGCCGACATCGATATTGCCGCCGTTGCCGCAGCCCGGGGAAAGATCCCCAACCTCAAGAACGCCCGCGAGTTCTCGCTCGATGCGGTTCCCGACGCGGCGGGAGAGGTGGCCGCTTGATCAAGTATTCCCTCTCCTGCGACAATGCCCACGCGTTCGAAGGCTGGTTTTCGGAAAGCGCCGATTTCGACCGGCAGGTCGCGAGCGGCTTCCTGACTTGTCCGGTCTGCAATTCCGCCGCAATCTCCAAGACACTGATGGCGCCCTCCGTTTCGACCGCCCGCAGGCAAGAAGAGAAGCAGGCGATGGTGATGGACCTGGCACGCCGCGAGGCGATCGCCAAGCTCAAGGAAGCGGTGGCGGCGATCAAGGCCAATGCCGAGGACGTCGGTGAAAAATTTCCCGAGGAAGCCCGCAAGATCCACTACGGCGAGGCCGATGCCCGCGGCATCATCGGCCAGGCGAGCCTTGGCGAGGTGCGCGACCTCCTCGACGAGGGCATCGAGATCGCACCATTGCCGGTCATTCCCGAAGACGCGAACTGAATGAACGGGACGGCTGGTCATCTAAATTTCGGCCTGTTCGGCGCTCTTCATAAAGGCGCTGAGGTCGAAGGAGTTCGATTTCGCGAGCCTCCAGTCTTCAGGCCAGCGAACCCGAAAGTCTTTCATTTCAAAGAACCCTACGGACCGAACGGCGAAAGGATCGTCATCGACCGAGCCCGAGTGCGCGAACTTTCCGCGCGCAATACGGAGAATTAGACCGACCTGCTTGCGCATGTGCTGTCAGTGAGAGTGTAGCCGAGCGGGAGGCGGCGGGGATGATCAATCGTCGGGAAAGAGGATGCTTTCGTAGTCCTGGGCGCCGTGGAAGATATGGAGGATTTCGACAGTCGTATCCGTAATCCTGTAGAGAATTACATAGTTGCCATAAGGGCGTCGCCGGATACCGCTTTCCGGATAGTCCGACAGAGCCGCAAAGGCGCTTGGTGAATTTCCAAGCTGGCGGCAGGCTTCCCTTAATTCCAGTGCGAATGAGATCGCGCGCGGAGGATTATCTTTTCTGATAAATTTTGTGATTGAGGAAATGTCCGAAAGCGCTTCGTCCGTGATGACGACTTTCACGGGCTTTCCCTACTTTTCGAGGTCGCTCAAGATGCGGTCAAAGGCCTCCTCGAGCGGGGTGACGCGACCCGCATCGGCGTCAGCTATCGCCCGATCAAGAGACTCATGTAGCTTCTGTCTTTGGAGGTCGCGGAGATAGCGATCGCGGAGCGCGTCCTCGATATATCGATCGCGCGACTTGGTCTCACCGCGGTCGATGGCGCTTTGGATATGATCATCCAGCGCTGCGTCGAGCTTTACGGTTACTTGCGGCATATGCAGCTCCTTCTACTCCGACATGGTACCACAGGCGCCACGAATTTCCATCACGCAGGCCGCTTGGCCAGCATCATGTAGTTGACGTCCATGTCCGGCGACAGGTTCCAGCGGTCCTGCAGCGGATTGAAGAAGACGCCGGTGCGGTGGATGATATCCATGCCGGCTGAGGAGATCGGCCTTTCGAGCTCTTCCGGGCGGACCAGCTTTTCGTATTGATGGGTGCCGCGGGGCAGCCAGCGCAGGATGTTTTCGGCAGCGAAGATCGCAAGCGCGCCGGCCTTGAAGGTGCGGTTGATGGTAGCGACGAACATCAGGCCGCCGGGACGGACCATGTTGGCGCAAGTCGTCATGAAGAAATTGACGTCCGCGACATGCTCGACCACTTCCATGTTCAGCACGACGTCGAAAGTCTCGCCGGCTTCGGCGAGCTGCTCGGCGGTGACGGCGCGGTAGTCGACCGAGGTGCCGGTCTCGGCGGCATGGGTGGAGGCGATGCCGATATTCTTTTCCGACGGATCGGCGCCGACCACGGTCGCACCCATGCGGGCGATCGGCTCGGAGAGCAGGCCGCCGCCGCAGCCGATATCGAGGATGCGCAGGCCGGAAAGCGGCAGGTGACTACGGGGATCACGGCCGAAATTTTCGCAGATGCGGTCGCGGAGATAGGCGAGGCGTACGGGGTTGAACTTGTGAAGCGGCTTGAACTTGCCGGTCGGGTCCCACCACTCGGCGGCCATCGCGGAAAACCGGTCGACTTCGCTCTGGTCGATCGTCGTGCGGGCGGCTTCGGTCATGGCTCTACTCCTTGTTCCGCTGTTGAAGTCGGACGCAGCGGACGAGAAGTCAAGGGATGTTTCTTGTCGCGCCGCCTTGCCGCAACCAAGATGCAGGCGCGGAGCACGTCGAGATTCGGTTCATCGATCGCTATCTGCTGAAGCTTCTGCAAGGTCTGTTTGAAGAGTTCATAATGTTGCGGTTCGCGATTGGCGATGCAAAGCGGTAGATCGGCGCATGCCTTGCCGCTCAGGCCGATTTCCTGCTGGGCACGGACCTTCCAGATCTGATGCACCGATGGCAGCATCGGGCCACTGCAGACACGCCGGCGGCGGCAGGCGCGCAAATGGCAGAAGCCGCTGTCCAGAAAGCAGATCGACGCCGTGGCGCGGCATAATTCCTCGTGCTGTTCGGCGCGAAGCTTTTCGTAATCGCTAAGATCTGGCTTATCCATGTTCTTCCTTGCCCAATCTCAAGGCGTACTCATCCCTTGGTGCTTTTGCGGTTTTCAGTTCGGCCGGGACACGTCGTGTGCCTCGAATTGAAATTTTAATAATGACACGCGACGTGTCCCGTTCGGTGTGTTTTTCCGCGCAACTCCGGTCCCTCTGCGGCGGTATGGTCTTGCGTCCTTGCGGAATGCCATACCGGGTTGTGTGCGACACACGCACGCCCCGCCTCAGGGCGAGAGGAGGACCATTTTCTGCGCAGCCCCTGGCAATCCGCCTGCATGACGGCGGATCATCAAGGCACCGGTCCCATCTCGCCGGTTATGCGGGCCGGTGTAGCCGAAACGGGACGGGCAGATTGTAGGCATGAGACCATAACGCGGGGATGCGAGGGGATGAGATTTCGTCTATGTCTTTGAAGATCTGGCAGGCACAGATCGCGGTTATCCTCTCTGGAGGGGAGGGGTGGCGCACCGGGAGGAGGGCAAGATGGCGATCACGGTTGAGCGATTGAAGGAACTGCTTGCCTTCGAAGAGGTCTCCCTGACGCTGGCGGACAGTTCCGCGGAAAACCGCGACGGCTATATTCTCGAAAGGTTGCGGTTTCGGTTGAACGACGGCACCGAGGTGCGTGGCTTCCTGACCCGGCCGAGCGAAGGCTTCCTCACCCGCGGCCCGGCGATCCTCTATGCCCATGCACACGGCGCTCGCTGGGATATCGGCGCATCGGAACTGGTCGACGGCCGGCCGGCTCTACTCGACGCCCCGGGACCAGCGCTGGCGCGCGACGGATATGTGGTGCTGTGCATCGACATGCCGACATTTGGCGAGCGTGCCGGCGTAACTGAGGATGCGGCGACCAAGGCGGCGTTCTGGCATGGCAAAACGCTGTTCGGGCAGATGTTGTCCGAACAGGCCGCGGCGCTGGCCTGGCTTGCCGGCCGGCCGGAGGTCGATCCGCAGAGGATCGGCGTCACGGGGCTTTCGATGGGTGCGACGCTCGCCTATTTCCTCGCGGCGCTGGATCCGAGGGTGAAGGCAAACGCGCATCTGTGCTGTTACGCGGATTTCGCGACGCTGGTCGAAACCGGCGCCCATAATCTGCACGGCCATTACCTGACCGTGCCGGGGTTGCTCAAGGAAACTTCGATCGGCGAGATCGCCGGGTTGGTGGCACCGCGGCCGCAGTTGATCTGTATTGGCTGGGACGATCCGCTGACGCCACCTGACGCGGTGGAACGCGCCTTTGCTGAGACTGAGGCCGCCTATTTGAGAGCGCAGGCGCTCGGTGCCCTGGTGTTTCTGCCGCAAGCGGACGTCGGCCACCGCGAGACGGCGGAGATGCGGCGGGCAACGTTGGCCTTTTTCAGCGGCTATCTCTAGAGGGAGACGCGCAGGTCAAAAGCGGTCGTAGAGGCTGCGTCTTGCTCGATCTACCTTGATCGCTCGCATCTGCCGGTCGAGCGTATTGTACGCTGCCTGCATGATGTCGAGATCCTTCATGGCGCCGATCGCGGCAATCTCCTTCATCAGCTCGCCAATTGCGGTATCGATGGCGGGGGCAGGCCTGGCGGCAGCAGTGGCCGCGGCAGTTGCAAGCCCTTCGGCAGAACCGCCAAGAACGTAAAAAAGTTCTATCGCGGCCACGAGACAGGCCTGGCTGCGTTGCTCCCGGTCGAAGCTGAAATTTTCACCCGCGCTTGCCGTTACCAGTGCGACAGCTCTGTTCTGATACTCGCCCATGATCTTTCCCAATGATGACGCTTTGCCCCAGGGGCATATTAGCGTTCAACTTCTTATCATCGGGTTATCAGCTTATCCTAATGAACCGCCGCAAGGCGCGGTTCACGTCCCCTTCACCCTCAACCCATTCCTGTCGAACAGGTGCAGCGGGGCGCCGGCGACGGAGAAATAGGCTTCGTCGCCCGGCGAAATCGGCTTCTGGCCGGACACGACCGCGAGCAGCTTTTCGCCGTTCAGATCCGCATGGATGACCGTCTCGGAGCCGAGCGCCTCGACGAGGCGCACTTTGACCGTGAGACTGCCGGGGTCGCCGGCAAGCGTGATGTGCTGCGGGCGGATGCCGATCGTCAGCTTGTCGCCGACGGAAAGCGAATGGCCCAAGAACGGCACGAGAAGGCGGTGGCCGCCGGATGTCGTAAGCGTTGCGGTGCCGGTCTGCAGCTCGGTGACTTCGCCGGCCAGGAAATTCATGTGCGGCGCGCCGATGAAACCGGCGACGAAGCGGTTGGCGGGCGTGTTGTAGAGGTCGAGCGGCGTGCCGACCTGTTCGATCTTGCCGGCGCGCATGACCACGATGCGGTGGGCAAGCGTCATCGCCTCCACCTGGTCGTGGGTGACGTAGATCATCGTTGAACCGAGGCGGGCATGCAGGGCCGCGAGTTCGGCGCGCGTCGAGACGCGCAACTCGGCGTCGAGGTTCGACAGGGGCTCGTCGAGCAGGAACGCGGTCGGG
>NZ_JALBGW010000066.1:0-25317 GCF_023006485.1 Neorhizobium sp. BETTINA12A | reverse complement strand
AGCCGCCCATGACGGCCGCCAGCCCCGCCGCAGCCATGGCGGCGGCCGAGCCCACTTCGCCCTGACAGCCGACTTCGGCGCCCGAGATCGAGGCATTGTGCTTGATGATGCCGCCGATGGCAGCCGCCGTCAGCAGGAAGTTATGCACGTCCGCCTGGGTCGCGTCCTCGTGAAAATGCAGGTAATAACGTACCGTCGCCGGGATGACGCCGGCCGCACCGTTGGTCGGCGCCGTGACCACGCGTCCGCCGCCGGCATTCTCCTCGTTGACCGCCATCGCGTAGACGCTCAGCCAGTCGTTGGCGAGCAGCGGGTTCAGCCGGTTGCTGCGCCATTCCTCGTTGAGCTTGTCGTGGATCGCCCTCGCCCGGCGCTTCACCTTCAGACCACCAGGCATGATCCCGTCGACCTTGAGGCCGCGGTCGATACAGCTGGACATCGCCTCCCAGATCCGGTCGAGACCGGCATCGAGCTCGGCAGCGCTCATCTTGGTTTCTTCGTTGGCGCGCTTCATCTGGGCGATCGTCAGGCCTGAGCCGCGCGCCATGTCGAGCATCTGCTTTGCCGAGGCGAATGGATAGGGAATGCGTGAGTCGCCGGCCGATTTCTTGGCACCGCGCATAGCCTCGATCTCGGTGTCCGTCACCACAAACCCGCCGCCAATCGAATAGTAGATCCGCTTCAGGAGAAGCCGGCCGTCCCGATCGAAGGCTGAAAAGCTCATGCCGTTGGCATGGCCGGGCAGCGGCTGCTTCTTGTCGAAGATCAGGTCGGTCTTCGGCTGGAATTCATAAGACCGATGGCCGGGCGGCGTGACGCGGCCGCTGCGCTCCACCTCGTCGATGATCGCGTCCATCCGGTCCGGATCGACGGCGTGGGGTTCCTCGCCGACCAGGCCCAATATCACCGCCCTGTCCGTCCCGTGACCGATCCCGGTGAACGCGAGCGAACCGTGCAGGCTCACCTTCAGCGCTGCGACATGTGCGCCGGTCGGGCGCGGCCACTCACTGGACAGGATGAGCTCCAGGAACCGGTTGGCGGCCGACATCGGTCCCATCGTGTGCGAGCTCGAAGGGCCGATACCAATCTTGAAGACGTCGAAAACGGACAGGAACATGAGAATCCGTGGGGTAATGAAACGATCGCCGAGCCTATGTCAGACCGGCGCTATGTCTTGGCGATTGCCCGACATCCGGTGAACCGGCCGCGACATGCTCTTAAAATAGAAACGGCGCAGTACGAATACCACGCCGGGGATCGAAATTCCGAAATTTCACTGCGGCAATCAGATAGCGCCGAACAGATACGCGAGAGCCAACGCCCCTGCAAATCCGAGGAGCGCCTTGAAGGTCACGCCCCAGCAGGACTTCTGGTCGGTATCTTCCACGTCATCTCCAGGTTCATGCCGCATCGATCAACGTCCGCTCCGGGTCGTCATGGCTAATGCTCTATTAAAATCCCGCCGCCTTCGCAATCCGGAAAATGGCGGAAACATGGCGGAAACCTTTGACGGATCACATTCGTAACGCCTGCACGCCGTTTGCGGTTCCTATCCGGATCGAGAAGGCTTGCCGCCGAAACCGAAACAAAGCATGACGAGACGGATTAGAGACCGATTCCAACCGGTGAAGCCATGACGAACGCCGATTATATTGCGCTTGCCCTCTTTGCCGTCCTTTGGTCCCTCTATTCGTGGGTGACCGCTGGTGCCGGCTCCCGGCTCTTTCCCCGCGCCAGCCTCAACCGGGCGATGGCCGAACGGCGGAAGGAATGGATCTACAATTCGCTTCGCCGCGACCTCAAGATGATCGACACTCAGATTTTGGCGGGCCTGCAGAACGGCACTGCCTTTTTCGCCTCGACATCGATCTTCGCGATCGGCGGTTGTTTTGCGCTGCTCGGTGCCACCGAACAGGTCGAGGCGGTCTTCCGCGACCTGCCCTTCGTCGCTTACGGTGGCCGCACCGCGTTCGAACTCAAGGTCGCCGGCCTCACCTTCCTGTTCGGTTATTCCTTCTTCAAATTCGGCTGGTCCTACCGTCTGTTCAACTATTGCACCATTCTTTTCGGCGCCTTGCCGATGATGCACGACACCAACGCCGACCGGGCGGCGGCCGAACGCGCCGCCGATCAGGTGGTGCGGATGAATACGATCGCGGCAGGCCATTTCAATTCGGGCCTGCGGGCACTGTTTTTGTCGGTCGGCTATCTCGGTTGGTTCATCGGACCCTATATGTTCATTGCCATGACCCTTGTGGTGGTCGTCGTGCTCACCCGCCGCCAGTATTTCTCGGAGGCCCGGCTGGCGATCATGGACCGCGGGACGCCCTGAGATCTGATCCGGAAAGACAAGCAGTGACTGTTGCCGAAACCCAGAACCCCACCCCGCGCAGACCCCGCATCACGCTGATCGATACGCTGCGCGGCGTCGCCCTCATCGCCATGGCGACCTATCACTTCACCTGGGATCTCGAGTTTTTCGGTTATGTCGATCCCGGCACGGCGACCCAGGGCTTCTTCAGGGTCTATGCCCGCTCGATCGCCAGCTCGTTCCTGTTCCTGGCGGGCGTCAGCCTCGTCCTCGCGCATTTCCCGAAGATCCGCTGGCAGCCGTTCTGGAAGCGTTTTGCGATGGTTGCGGGCGCTGCGCTCGCGATCAGCATCGCGACGCTGGTCGCCTTTCCGGGCGAGTGGATCTATTTCGGCATCCTGCACAATATCGCGCTGTCGAGCCTGATCGGTCTCGCCTTCCTGCGCCTGCCACCGTTGTTGACCGGTGCGATCATCGCCCTGGTGGTCGTGGCGATGATCGTCGACTACAGCCTGGTGCCCGGCGTGCTGGATTCGGCCCTGTTCGACGCCCGTTACCTGAGCTGGCTCGGTTTTGCAGAAGTCCCGCCGCGTTCGAACGACTATGTGCCGCTGTTTCCCTGGATCGCGGCGCTTCTGGCCGGGGTGGCCGTTGCGCGAATTGCACTGTCGAGGAACTGGCCGTTGCGTCTCGCTGCGGTCCAGACGCAGGAGAACTTTCTCTCGAAAGCCGGCCGCCACAGCCTGATCGTCTACCTCGTCCACCAGCCGGTGCTGATCGCGCTCGTCTATCTCTTCTCGCTGGTTCATCCAGCCCCGCCGCCGGATCCGCGGATCGGCTATGTCAGGAGCTGCGAAGCAGGCTGCACGGGCCGGGGCAACGATGCCGGCCTCTGCCAGAAATTCTGCGGCTGCACCGCCGACAAGCTGATCGCCCAGTCGCTGATGACGCCGCTGCAGTCCGGCGCCATCGCCCCGCAGGACGGCCGGGTGCAATCGCTCGCCGAACAGTGCTCGATCGAGGCGCAATAGCGGTCGTTCTGGAGATCAGGTGCCGACGCCGATTTCGGCCAGCCGGGTGAGGCACGCTTCCTCGACATTGTCGAGCTCCGTCAGCGTATCGTCGATATCCTTGCGCTTCTGGCGCAGGTCGTTGCGTTTTTCATCGAGGCGCGTCATCAGGAGCTTGAGCTGCCCGAGTTCGCCCGGCGGTTCCTTGTAGACCTGAATGATTTCGCGGATCTCGGCGATCGTGAAGCCGATCCGGCGGCCGCGCAGGATTTCCTGGATCAGCCGCCGATCCGTTGCCCGGAAAAGCCGCGTGCGACCCCGGCGTTCGGGGTGGATAAGGCCCTCGTCCTCGTAGAAGCGCAGCGTGCGGGTCGATACCCCGAATTCACGCGTCAGCTCCGTAATGCTATAATATTTGTTCACGTTCATGTCCTGCTACTCGTCAGCCAAACTAATTGACTTTTACGTAACAGTCAATTTTTGGGCTCAGCGGAGCATGAACCACCAGGTCGCCAGGCCGAGAAACGAGAAGAACCCGGTCGTGTCGGTAATCGCGGTCACGAACACCGCCGACGATACCGCCGGGTCGGCCCCGGCCCGGTCGAGAAGCAGCGGGATCATGATGCCGGCCATGGCCGCCGCAAACATGTTGATCAGCATGGCAGTGGCGATCAGCCCGCCGATATGCACATCGTGGAACCACAGCCCGGCCACCACGCCCACGAGACAACCGATCACCACGCCGTTGATCAGGCCGACGCCCGCCTCGCGTCGTGCGACGCGCCAGGCATTGTGAATGTCGAGATTGCGGGTCGCAAGCGCGCGCACCGTCACCGTCATCGTCTGCGAGCCGGCATTGCCGCCCATGCCGGCGACGATCGGCATCAGGATGGCGAGCGCTACCACCTGTTCGATCGTCGCTTCGAACAGCGAGATCACGGACGCCGAAATGAAGGCGGTGAAGAGGTTGACCAAAAGCCACGGCACTCGCGACCGCGAAGTCTCCCGGACCGAGTCGGACAGTTCTTCGTCGCCGACGCCCGAGAGGCGCATGATGTCCTCTTCCGCCTCCTCCTGGATAACGTCGACCACGTCGTCGATGGTGAGCACGCCGACCAGCCGGCCGTTGTCGTCGACGACGGCTGCCGAGATGAGGTCGTATTGCTCGAAGAGCTGGGCTGCCTCTTCCTGGTCCATGTCGGCGGGGATCGGATAGTTCGTCTCCCGCATGATCGTCTCGATCTTCACCTGCCGCTTGGCGCGCAGGATGCGGTCGAGGTCGAGCACGCCGAGCAGCTTGAAGGTCGGGTCGATGACGAAGATCTGGGTGAAGCTCTCCGGCAGGTCCTCCTCGTCGCGCATATAGTCGATCGTCTGGCCGACGGTCCAGAACGGCGGCACGGCGACGAATTCCGTCTGCATGCGGCGGCCGGCCGACTGTTCGGGATAATCGAGCGCGCGGCGCAGCCTCACACGCTCGGTGAACGGCAGTTGCGCCAGGATCTCTTCCCGGTCCTCGTGGTCGAGGTCTTCGAGAATGTAGACAGCATCGTCCGAATCGAGTTCGCCGATTGCCGCCGCGATCTGCGCGTTCGGCATCTGGTCGACGATCTCCATGCGGATATTTTCGTCGACTTCGGTCAGTGCGGTGAGGTCGAAATCGTCGCCGAGCAGCCGCACAAGCGCATGGCGCTGGTCGGGCAGGATCGCTTCGAGCAGGTCGCCGAGTTCCGATTCGTGCAGCCGCGCCACATGGCTGCGCAGGAAAAGCGTGTCGCGATCAGCGATTGCGGCGCCGACCATCGCCAGGAAGTCGGCGCGGATCGCACCGTCCTCGGAATAGATGTCGTCACCGGCATCGTCGGTTTTTGTGCGCAGGCGGTGGTCTTCGCCGATATCGCTCATCTGCCGCCCTCACTGCTGGTCTTTGACAAAACGAGAATGGCGGCAAAAAACATATTGTCAACAACCGGATAGCTGCACCCGGCGCTATTGCTCCTGCCACCGGTTTTCCTGCTAGAACAATTGCCGTTCCGGGTCCAGAGCGCATGGCGAAACGATGCGGAAAAACCCGAGAGGCAGCCCGATAGGCAGAAAGAGGAGTTCGAAAATGGCCATCCGAACCATCCTGAAATATCCCGATCCGGGCCTGTCCAAGCCATGCGAGCCGATCGCGGTTTTCGACGCGGCTCTGACGGCGCTGGCCCATGACCTTCTCGAAACGATGCGGGCGGCACCTGGCGTCGGCATCACCGCCGCGCATGTCGGTGTCTTCACCCGGCTTGTAGTGCTCGAACTGTCGAAGGAGAGCGGCGCGCGCTCTTACGCCAACCCGGAAATCCTGCTCTCCTCGGAGGAGTTGATACGTCATACCGAGGGCAGCGTCTCGATGCCCGGGGCCAATGACGAGGTAGAACGCCCGAAAAGGATCCGGTTCCGCTACCAGGATCTCACCGGTGTCGTCCACGAAGAGGATGCCGAAGGCTTTTATTCCATCTGCATGCAGCACGAGATCGACCAACTCGACGGGATCTTCTGGCTGAAACGGCTGTCCCGCCTGAAGCGCGAGCGGCTGCTGCGCAAATGGGACAAGGGAAAATAAAAATACGGCCGAACCAAATTCGCGTTCGCCCGTTGTCAGGTCGCAAGTCCAGCGAGGAGCTACGACCATGAATGCGACAGCAGACAAGACCGCAGCCGAGCTCGAGCGAAAAGTATCCGAGCGACTGGCTGCACTGCCGGACGTCGATTCGTCGATGATCGAACCACATGCCGAGGGAACCAAGGTTATTCTCGAGGGTTCTGTCGATACCGTGTTCTCCGCCCGCAAGGCGGTGTTGAGCGCGGAAACCGTGGATGGCGTACATGATGTCGAAAGCCACCTGACCCTGACGGGTCAAAGGAATGGCGCATCCACGAGCCACTGAGCCGAAATACCCGGCGCACCGGCCTTTCAGGAGGGGGTGCGCCGGGTCCATGTGGGAATGATAGGAGACTGCGGTGCCGAGCAAGAAAAAAGCTGACGACATTTCCCGCGAGGAAGATTTTCGCGATTACGATGACCGAAATATCGATGAAGGCTGGCCCTATGACGACGCTGGCAGCGCCCGGCCTGTCGACAACGCCGCCTATGGCGACCCCAAGGCCAATTTCGACAGCGACCGCAATCGAGGCTATCAGGTGGATGGTGTCGAACGCGACGGTTCGGAAGAGCGCCTGGCCGACAGCATTCGCCCCGGCACCAAGGGTATCGAGGAGGCCGACGATCTTGAAGAGCGGATCACCGACGCGATCGAGGAGCTGGACATGATCGACATGGCGTCGATCGACGTGCATGTCGAGGATGGCACCGTCACGCTCGAAGGCGCCGTCGACGATGCGGCGACCTCGCGCAAGATCGCCCGCCGGATCCAACGTGTCGCCGGCGTCCGCGAACTGGTCAACAACCTTCGCCTCGAAGGCGTCGACAGCCACATTCCCGACGACGATTGACGGCCCGAAGACGCCTAAGCGCTCGTCAGCAGGATATCCGGTAAATTTTTCAGAGTATTGCTGACGGTGCAGATTTCCTCGGCCATGTGGGCGATCTGCTTTTTCTGCTCGTCATCGAAATCCCCTTCAATACGGAAATCCACGATGAACCTGGTGATCCGGGACGGTCCTTCGTGGGCTTTCTCGCCGGTCACATGCACCTTCACCTCGCTCAGCCTGTCGAGGATGCCGAGCTTGCTTGCGGCGATGCGGCCGCTGAGCACGAGGCAGGTGGCAAGCGATGAAAACATCAGGTCGAGCGGATTGAACCCCGGCTCAGAAGCGCCCGTCACCACTTCCACCTGACCACCCGTCTCACTCGTCACCTGCGGGTGACCGAGGCGTCCGAGCACCGCCGTCGCGCCGATCGGCCGCGTCTTGATTTTCAGTTCGACCATTGTTTGTCCTTACCTTGCACATACGAGCTTGGATCAGGCCAATAGATAAGCGAGGAATTTCAGGATCGCATCCGGAATGGGCGATATGACTCGATGTTTTGCCATCGAAGCGGCAGATGGGCCTGATTTCCCGGATGCGATTTCATCCGGGCAACAAAAAACCCGCCGAAGCGGGTTTTTATTTTGGTGCGGTCGAGAAGACTCGAACTTCCACGTCTTGCGACACAGCGACCTCAACGCTGCGCGTCTACCAATTCCGCCACGACCGCATCGTGGTAGATGCCGACTTGCGCCGGCGGGGCTGCATGTAGCAAAAGCATTTGGGGTGCACAAGTGCGCCGTGACAGATTTTTGAAGGATAAAAATTGCAAGCGTGAATGCCTATATAAACCGGGCCGAAACCAGGCCCTTGCCGCACCCTTTTGTTTTTGCCAGAAGATTTTCCATGCTCACACGCACCGACCTCAATCTGTCCATGCTGCCGCAAACAGGCTCGCCGCCGGTGCGCTGGCGAATCTCCGATGGGCTTGTCCCTTACGAGGACGCCGTGGTCGAGATGGAGCGCGAGGTGGCGGCGATCGCCGATGGCCGCGCCGACGAACTCGTCTGGCTGCTCGAACATCCGCCGCTCTATACCGCCGGCACCAGCGCCGATGCCGCGGACCTGATCGAGCCGGACCGGTTTCCGGTGTTTTCCACAGGCCGCGGCGGCGAATACACCTATCATGGTCCCGGCCAGCGCGTCGCTTACGTGATGCTCGATCTCAAACGCCGGCGCCAGGACGTGCGCGCCTATGTGGCGGCACTCGAGGAACTGATAATCCGCACCCTCGACATGATGAACGTGCGCGGCGAGCGGCGCGAGGACCGCGTCGGCGTCTGGGTGCGCCGGCCGGAAAAGCCGCTTCTGCCGGACGGTTCGATGGCGGAGGACAAGATTGCCGCGCTCGGCATCCGCCTGCGCCGCTGGGTCAGCTTCCACGGTCTCTCTCTCAATGTCGAACCGGACCTCTCGCATTTCACCGGCATCGTGCCCTGTGGCATCAGGGCTTACGGCGTGACGAGCCTCGTCGATCTCGGCCTTCCGGTGATGATGGCCGACGTGGATATGCGCCTGCGTGAAGCTTTCGAGGAAATCTTCGGTGCCTCGGTTTCCGAAGCGGCTGTAACCTGATCTTGGCTTGAACATTGCCGCCCGCTGTGGTTGAAGAACCCGGTTCCTCGAAAGTGCCGGGCATGCCCTCTTCCACACCTGAAAATCCGCTGAAGGGCATGGCCATCATGGCCACCTGCATGGTCATCCTGCCGTTGATGGATGCCATCGCCAAATATATGGCGACCTTCGAGGCGATGTCGCCCGCGCAGGTGACATTCTTCAGGTTCTTCTTTCAGCTCGTCTGCATCCTGCCGCTCGTCGTCTTCACCGGGGCCGCCATCTTCCGGCCGAAACGCCCCTGGATGAACCTGCTGCGCGGCGTGCTGCATGCGGCCGCCAGCCTGATGTTCTTCGCGGCGGTCAAATACATGCCGCTCGCCGATGTCTTCGCCATCTATTTCGTCGAACCCTTCATGCTCACCATGATGTCGGCGATCTTTTTGCGGGAAAAGGTCGGCTGGCGGCGGTGGCTGGCGATCGTCGTCGGTTTCAGTGGCGCCATGATCGTCATCCAGCCGAGCTATGCGATCTTCGGCTGGACGGCGCTGCTGCCGGTCGCCTGCGCCTTCCTCTACACGCTCTACCTGTTCCTCAACCGCGCGATCGGCGAGGCCGATTCTCCGCTGGTCATGCAGACCATGGCAGGCGTCGGCGGCACGCTGTTCATGGCGGCGGCGCTTGTGGCCGGAGATAATGCCGGGGCCGCGGATTTCGCGCCGTCGCTCCCCGCTTCCTGGCTCGGTCTCATCCTGCTGATGCTGCTCGGTTCCATTTCGGGCTACATGCATCTGCTCGTGGTGCGGGCCTTCCGGCTGGCGCCGCTTTCACTGCTGGCACCTTTCCAGTATTTCGAAATCATCTCGGCGACCGTGCTCGGTTACGCTCTGTTCGGCGACTTCCCGACCGCCTCCAAATGGCTCGGCATCGCCGTCATTGTCGCCTCCGGCCTGTTCATCATCTGGCGGGAACGTTCCAAATCGAAGCAGCTCGGAACTGTTTGATGGCCTTGTTTCCCGCCGGTTAACCGCGCTTCTTTTCTGCCTCTCAACTTCTCTCATTTATCCCCCACATTCAGTTTCATGATGAAACGGAGAAATGAAGATGAGCGGGTTCCGCTTTTCTTTTCCGGCATGTGTCATCGCCGGGAAGGGTCGGATTGTGGCCGACGATATTTTGATGCTGCGCAAATATGCGTTCCCGGACGGCATTTGCTCCTCCGAAGACGCGCTCGTCCTTTTTGCGCTGAATGATTCCTGTCCCGAACAAAGCCCCGAATGGTCGACTTACTTCGTCGAAAGCCTGGCGGCATATCTCGTGCGTGACACAGAGCCGAAGGGGCGCATCGACGACGCAAAGGCTGGCTGGCTAATGCGCACGATCGCCGTCGACGGAGCCGTTCGTTCCGCGCTGGAGCTCGAATTGCTGCTGCATACCATGGAAGTGGCGTCCGAGGTACCGGAGAGCCTGTCGGCCTTTGCGCTCGACCAGGTTCGCCTGGCCCTCGATCCCGGGGCACGCGGTGCCTATCATGCCGCCCGCCCCGCCTCTGCCGGCATCACAGCCTTTGATCTCACCTATATCTGGCGGGTGCTGCGCGGCGCGATGGAGCGAGGCCGGCTGCTGCTCTCGCCGGTCGAAGCGCTGGTCCTGCGCGAGATCGATGAACTGACCGATGTTAGAGCCCATCATCCCGCCTGGCGGGAGATGATCGCGGCGGTGGCGACCTATGAAAGGCCGAAGGAAGTGCTGCGCTCCGGTCCCTGGCTGGTGACCGATGCCGGGCATCGGCTGACGCGAGAGGTGGCGGCCTGACAAACAGCCGGTCGCGACGCGTTGCACGGCTGCTCGTTCGCATTTTATCGGTTGGCTAAACCGCCTGGAAAATCAATCGGCCTAATGGTGTCTGTGATGATCGGCCAATCGCGAGCCGACAGGCTCCCGAGGTCGATATGACGCCTATTGTCTCCGCCGTCCTGTTGCTGACGATCAATCTCGGCCTGCTCTGGCTGCTGATGGCAGCACCCGTCGGCCGCCGCACCATCACGCTGCATCGGACGCTCGAAATCGCTCCGGAACGTCTCTGGCGCGCCTTTCACCCCGGCGGCGAAGAGGCGAGCTGGAACCCTTCGATCCTCTCCTCAGGGATGGAACGGAACCGCGGCGGGATAGAGATCGCCTACAGCCATCCCGATCGCCACGGTTCGCCGATCCGGCGGGTCTTCAAGGTGGAGGAAACTATCGATAGTGCCCAGCTCAGCTATGAGAGCCGTGCACGCGTGGTGGACGATACCGCGCTCGACATTTCTTTCTGGCGCAACTTCGAGGAATACCGCGCCGTGTCGGCCGCGCCTGGCGGTTCCACGATCACCCTTGCCCAGACGGACAACTATCGCGGCCTCGGCGTTTACCTGTTTCGTTATTTCATGATCCGCCGCGAGCTCTCGTCGCTGACTGCATGGCTGAAAAACGGCCGGCCGAAAACAGGCGGCATGATCGAACATCCGCTCACCCAGATAGTCCTGGCACTCCTCTCGACGCTGCTGCTCTGGCCCTTTTTCGGGCTGACTGCGGCAGGTCTGACGATCTCCACAATTCTGACGGTGGTCATCGTGCTGCATGAACTGGGGCACATGGCCGCCTATCGCGCCTTCGGGCATGAGAGGGTCAGGATGATCTTCGTTCCGCTTCTTGGAGGCATCGCCATCGGCGGTCGGCCCTACAACAGCCGCTTCGAAGTCGCCACCTGTGCGCTCATGGGCGCTGGCATGTCCGCCTTTCTCGTGCCGGTGGTGATTTCCGTCCACGATCTCTCGGCTACCCACCTGTTTTCTTCGTCGCTGCGGCAACCGGCGCTGGTCTTCCTGCTGATATTGGGTGCCTTTAACCTCCTCAATCTTCTGCCCATGTACCGCTTCGACGGCGGCAGGGTACTGAGGCAGATCTTTCCGACCCGCAGCCTGCTCGTCGCCGGCAGCTTCGGAATTACGCTCTTGATGTTGTGGGTCGGCTACCGGATCGGGCTGTCCTCCACCGCCCTGATCGCGGCACTTGCCGTGTTCACGCTGATGAGCTTGATCGGCTTTTCGTCCGTCAAGCCGCGCGAAACCCTTGAGCAAATGCATCCCGGCGAGCGGTTGATGGCGGGCCTCGGCCTCTATGCCGCGGTCGCCATCCATTCCTACGGTCTTGTCTACGCCTGCGACCGCCTGTTCGGCTGATCACCCGCGCTCCATATCACTCGACATCGACGTCTCCGCCCATTGACATCAACCCGCCAAGCGGCTCCAAAGGTTACATGAAAAGCGAAAACCCCGCACTATCATCCGGTTATTCCGCCGTACCTCCGGGCAAGATTGCCACCGTCGTGACCTGCCTCGAAATGTTCGAGAAGCCGCGCAGGAAAACCGCGACGGCGCCGGACACGCTTACCCTGGAACGCTGGCAGTCTCCTGCTCCCGACGAATACCGCGCGCTGTTCCGGGCGGTCGGCGAGAACTGGATGTGGGTCTCGCGGCTGGTCATGAGCGACGACGAACTTGCCTCGGTCCTCAACGATCCGCGGGTCGAGATTTACGTGCTTCTCGACGGCGGCCGCCGGATCGGCCTCCTAGAGCTCGATTTCCGTCAACAGGGCGAATGCGAGCTCGTCTATTTCGGCCTCGTCGCCGGTGCGATCGGCAAGGGCGCCGGCCGTTTCATGATGAACTGGGCGATCGAGAGGGCCTGGGCGCATCCGATCCGTCGTTTCTGGGTGCATACCTGTCACTTCGATCACCCGGCCGCAATGCAGTTCTATCAACGGTCCGGCTTTACGCCCTACGCGCTGATGGTCGAAGTGCTGGACGATCCGCGCCTGACCGGTCTGACGCCGCGCACGACGTCTCCGCACGTGCCGCTTATCGGTCCTTGATCCGCTCACCGAAATGCGACCGCGAACGGCTCGTTCCGGCTTGAGCCGGCCCCCTCGCCTGTGCCAAGGTCGCGCCGAATCTATAAAGCCTCAAGGGAGAACATCATGGATGTCCGCGCCGCCGTCGCCGTTCAGGCTGGCAAACCGCTCGAAGTCATGACCGTACAGCTCGAAGGCCCCCGCGCCGGCGAAGTACTGATCGAGGTGAAGGCGACCGGCATCTGCCATACCGATGATTTCACCCTGTCCGGCGCCGATCCCGAAGGCCTGTTCCCGGCGATCCTCGGCCATGAGGGCGCCGGCATCGTCGTCGACGTCGGCCCCGGCGTCACCTCGGTGAAGAAGGGCGACCACGTCATCCCGCTCTATACCCCGGAATGCCGCGAATGCCCCTCCTGCCTGTCGCGCAAGACCAATCTCTGCACCGCCATCCGCTCCACGCAGGGCCAGGGGCTGATGCCCGACGGCACCTCGCGATTCTCGATCGGCAAGGACAAGATCCATCACTATATGGGCTGCTCGACCTTTGCGAACTATACGGTTCTTCCGGAGATCGCGGTCGCCAGGATCAACCCGGACGCCCCCTTCGACAAGGTCTGTTATATCGGCTGCGGCGTCACCACGGGTATCGGCGCCGTCATCAACACCGCCAAGGTGGAAATCGGCGCCACCGCCATCGTCTTCGGGCTCGGCGGTATCGGTTTGAACGTCATCCAAGGCCTGCGCCTGGCCGGCGCCGACATGATTATCGGCGTTGATCTGAACAACGACAAGAAGGCCTGGGGCGAACGCTTCGGCATGACCCATTTCGTCAACCCGAAGGAAGTCGACGGCGATATCGTTCCCTATCTCGTCAACCTGACGAAGCGCGGCGCCGACCAGATCGGCGGAGCCGACTATACGTTTGACTGCACCGGCAATACCAAGGTCATGCGCCAAGCGCTCGAAGCGTCGCATCGCGGCTGGGGCAAGTCGGTGGTAATAGGCGTTGCCGGCGCCGGTCAGGAAACTTCCACCCGCCCCTTCCAGCTCGTCACCGGCCGCACCTGGATGGGCACGGCCTTCGGTGGAGCTCGCGGCCGCACCGACGTGCCGAAGATCGTCGACTGGTACATGGAGGGCAAGATCGAGATCGACCCCATGATCACCCACACGATGCCGCTTGAGGACATCAACAAGGGTTTCGATCTGATGCATGGCGGCGAATCGATTCGCAGCGTAGTGATTTATTGAGCGCGGTATCGGGTGCTTTCCGGAACGCGCTTCATTGTTACGAATAAGTCCACGATTCCAACTCCGATGAATGGGAGATGCAGAAGATGTACAAATTCGAGATTTATAAGGACAAGGCCGGGGAATACCGTTTCCGCTTCAAGGCTCCGAACGGTCAGACCATGTTCTCCTCCGAAGGTTATTCGGCCAAGGCTTCTGCCGTGTCGGCCATAGAATCCATCAAGAAGAACGTACCCGGCGCAACGGTCGACGACCAGACGACCGCCGTAGCCTGATACCGCTTCCCGCGCGCGGCCCGCCGGGGCGGGCTGCGTTGCCTCCCCCCATTCGGGGAGCCGACCGGGTTGAGGCCGGAGTATCCATCCATGATCTACGTCGATGCCGATGCCTGTCCGGTCAAGCCGGAGATCCTGAAAGTCGCGGAACGCCATAACTTCGAAGTGACGTTCGTCGCCAATTCCGGCCTTCGCCCGTCCCGCGACCCGATGGTCCATAATGTCATCGTCTCCGCCGGTTTCGACGCCGCCGACAACTGGATCGCCGAACGCGCCGGCCCCGCCGATATCGTCGTCACCGCCGACGTGCCGCTGGCGGTACGCTGCGTTGCCTCAGGCGCGCTGGTGACCGGCCCGACCGGCAGGGTCTTCGATGAAACCAATATCGGCATGGCGAGCGCCATGCGCGATCTCGGAGCACATCTGCGCGAAACAGGCGAAAGCAAGGGCTATAACGCCGCCTTTTCGCCGCGCGACCGCTCGAAATTCCTGGAAACGCTGGACAGGCTCTGCCGCCGCGCCAAATCAGCCACGTGAGCGATCGGAAAACCCGGATGCCGAGCCCCTGGCGCAAACTGACCTATCACCGGCATGGCCCGTTCTTCGCCGGCACCATCGCTTCGCTGGTCTGTCTGCCGTTCCTGTTCCTTTCCGTGCCGCAACTTGCGCCCGGCATCGCGGTCATCGTCTTCTTCCTGATCTATCTCGTCATGATGGCCGCCCGCATCCCGAAGCTCGATGGCGCCACGTTCAGAAAGAAAGGCCAAAACGACGACGAGCCCGCGCCGGTCATCTTAGGGGTAACTTTGCTCGCCGTTGCCGCCGCCGTGGTTTCGCTGTTCGAAGCGCTGAACCGTTCGCAGCCTGCGGGCCTTGCCTCCGTCTCGCTAGCCTTCGCATCCGTCGTGCTCGGCTGGCTGACGATCCATACGATGTTCGCCATGCATTACGCCCATCGCTTCTGGCGGCCGGACGAGCAGGCCGAAGAGAATGAGGCGAAGCGAGGCGGCCTCGATTTTCCCGAAACCGACGAGCCCGGCGCCTACGATTTTCTCTACTTCTCGTTCGTCATCGGAATGACCGCCCAGACATCGGACGTCCAGATCACCACGACCGACATGCGCCGCATCAATCTCGTGCATGCGGTCGTGTCATTCTTTTTCAACACCGTCCTTGTCGCCGCGGCCGTCAACGCCGTCGTGTCGATGGGCAATTGATATTCTCGAGGAGCATCGATGAAGGTCCTTTCCCAGAACACTGCCTTCGGCGGCATGCAGGGCGTGTTCATGCACGAATCCGAAGCCTGCAAATGCGAGATGACCTTCGCCGTCTTCGTGCCGCCTCAGGCAATCAGGGAGCCCTGCCCCGTCGTCTGGTATCTATCGGGCCTTACCTGCACCCATGCCAACGTCATGGAAAAAGGTGAATACAGGCGGATGGCCGCGGAACTCGGGCTGATCGTCATCTGCCCGGATACCAGCCCGCGCGGCAATGACGTACCCGACGAACTCACCAACTGGCAGATGGGCAAGGGCGCCGGCTTCTATCTCGATGCAACGGAAAAGCCGTGGGCCGAGCACTACCAGATGTACACCTACCTCACCGAGGAATTGCCGAATTTCGTCAGCCAGCATTTTCGCATGGACATGGACCGCCAGGGCATTTTCGGCCACTCCATGGGCGGCCATGGCGCCATGACGATCGCGCTCCGGAACCCCAACCGCTTCAAGAGCTGCTCCGCCTTCGCACCGATCGTCAAGCCCTCGACCGCCGACTGGTCGGCGCCCGCCTTCGAGAAATATCTGGGCGCCGACCGCTCAGCCTGGCGGCAATACGATGCCTGCGCACTGGTCGAGGACGGTGCGCGTTTTCCGGAATTCCTGATCGACCAGGGCAAGGCCGACGGCTTTCTCGAAAACGGCCTGCGCCCTTGGCTGTTCGAGGAAGCGGCCAAGGGAACGGATATCAGCGTGACGCTGCGGATGCACGAGCGCTACGATCACTCCTATTATTTCATCTCGACCTTCATGGACGACCATCTGCGCTGGCACGCGGAACGGCTGGGCTAGGCGCTTGATCAACAGTAGTCTCGGATATATATTCCATATGCATGGAGATTCACTGGTCGGACGAAAAGAATGATCTTCTCAAACAGAAGTTCGGTTTCGGCTTCGAGAGAATCGTGATCGCCTTGAGTGAGGGCATGCTCCTTGATGACCGCCGCCACGTGAATATCGAGCGGTATGCGCATCAGCGTCAATTGGTCGTGGAAATCGAAGGCTATGCCTTCATAGTGCCATATGTCGAAACGGAGGGAGGGGTTTTTCTGAAAACCTTTTTCCCCAGTCGCAAGGCGGTAAGAAGCCGTGAGCAAGAGCAAACTTGGCAGTGAACTGAGTGAGCAGGAAATCATCGCGCTCTCGGAGACCGATGAATGGGTGCCTGTTGGTGAAATCGAAGAACGCAAACGTCTCTGGCAGGATGCCGCGCGTAACGCGATCGACGGCAAGCGGCAGAGGATTTCCATTTCCATTCCGGAAAGAGATCTCGCGCGCCTGAAAGCCAAGGCGCTGGAACAGGGCATGCCCTATCAGACGCTGATCAATTCGATCCTGCACAAATACGTTTCCTAAGGCTCACGGAAACAAAGCCGTCGCCATTGTCGGGCGGCGCTGGCCGTCGAGGCGGAATTCGCCGGCGATGCGGTCGGCGATCTTTTCGGCGAGGTCACGATCCGCGGTATCCCCGTCCAGCAGGTAGATCGACGTCTTGAATGTTCCCCTGGCGATCGGTTCGCCGGTGTTCACCGATATCGCCTGTACCGTCACCTTCGCCTCATGCCGGCTGCCGATCAGCATCGGCATGTGCGACATCTCGTCTATTCGCACCGAGATGATCGTCCGCGGCAGGGCGATCGACCTGGTGGTGGCGCGGATCGCCTCGTCGACCAGCATGTCGGTGGCGATCACCAATCCCTTCGGCACATCCGGCCGCGCGGTCACGAAGGCGCCGCGCACGTCGTAGAGAAGTTTTTCCTGCGCCGTGTTTGCCTGTTCCAGGCGGAACGACATCAACGGCAAGACCGTCAAAGCAACAAGACAGAAACGAGAGAGACGACGGAGCATGAAGGAACCTGCAAAACGGCACCTTCAGATGTTCCAACGAACACGGTTAGAGAACGATTAAGCAGAGGGCCTCAACGCAAGAAAAGTTTCGGTCGCCGCCCGCATTTCCTCGAGCCGCTTGGCGCGTCGATGCTCGGCTTCCGCATCCGCGCCCCAATGTTCGATCGTCCAGTCCTCGTCGAGATGGGCAAGCGTCCAGGCCTCGTCGGCGGTGAGCCGGCCTTCCGCAAACGCAAGTGCGAGGATCGCCGAACCGGTCAGCGTCGTCACCGTGTGCAGCACGGCGAGTTCGATCGGCGTATCGTATTTCTTCAGCGTCACCGCAAAGGCGGCGGTCGCCTCCTTCGGCTGCTCCTGCGGCATCACGCCCTCGACCAGGATGAAGCGGGCGCCGAGTTCGTTGGCGGCCCAGTCAACGATCGGATCCCATTGTTCGCTCTGGCGAGCGACCAGGTTTTCCGGTGTCTCGGCGCGGTAGCAGAGCAGGTCGCTCGAAGAGAACCTCAGGATATCCTCGAACACCGCTTGGGGGTCGGTGGCGATGCCGTCGATCGCGGTATTGACGAGCCGCGTCACCGGCATGGTGCCCGGATCGATCACGTCCACCTGATTGGCCCACTCGTCGCGGATCAGTTCGGCAAGCCGGGCCGTCGGAGCCACGAGTGCTTTCTTCGCAGGCGTCCTGACCGGCCGGCCGTCGAGATGGATGGCATGGCCACCCTCGCCCTCGGCGACCGAGACTTGGCTGTAGAAGCGCTTCGGCAGCGGCTTGTGCATCTGGATCTGCGCCCGCCGCGTCGGGTCCGGATGGCTCAGCGCTTCGGATGGATCGGGAAACATGTCACGCATGGCAATAAAACCTCAGCCGATATGGCTCAGCAACTCGCTCGGATGATGGATGATCGCGTCGGCTCCGGCCTTGTTCAGCTCGTCCACCGAGGCATAACCCCAGGCAACGCCGATCGCCGTGGCGCCGGCTGCTTTCGCCATCTGCATATCGTAAATCGCATCGCCTATGACAAGAGTGTCGGAAGGTTTCATACCGGTCTCGTCGCAGCATTCGGTCACCATCGCCGGATGCGGCTTCGATGGGCAGTCGTCGGCGGTGCGCGACACGACGAAATATTTGTCGAAGCCGTGCGTCTCCATCACCAGCTTCAGGCCGCGCCGGGATTTGCCGGTGACCGCGCCGATCAGCAGGTCCTCGCGCGGTCCGATCGCGTCGATCAGCTCGCGAATCCCTTCGAACAACGGTTCCTTGAAATCCAGGTCCTGGCGGACGACGGCAAACAGCGTCTTGTAATAGGCCATCATCTCGACGGCCTCGTCATCCGCGTGCGGCTTGCCCTGCATGCGGGCAATCGCGATATCGAGCGTCAGCCCGATGATCGCCTTGGTGTCTTCCACCTTCGGCTCAGGCTTGCCGAAATGGGCAAAGCTGCGGCGCATGGTTTCATGGATCAGGTTGGCGCTGTCGACCAGCGTGCCGTCGCAATCGAAAAGGACCAGTTTCATTCGTCGTCATCATCCCTGCGGCCGTTTTCCATGTCGAAGCCGAGAAGGTTCCAGCTCTGCACCATATGCGGCGGCAAAGGTGCAGTGACCTTCAGCCGTCCGCCGTTCGGATGCGGAATGTCGATATGACGCGCGTGCAGATGCAGCTTCTTCTGGATGCCGCCGGGAAAATCCCAGTTGTGATCGTCGTCGAAATATTTGGGATCCCCGATGATCGGATGGCCGATATGCAGCGCATGGACGCGCAGCTGATGGGTACGGCCGGTATAGGGTTCCATCTCCAGCCAGCAGAGCGTCTGCGCCGCCATTTCCAGCACCCGGTAATAGGACACCGCGTGGTCGGCGCCGTCCTCGCCGTGCCGGGCGATCCGCATGCGGTCGCCATCCGGCGTCTGTTCCTTGACCAACCACGTGGAGATCTTGTCCTCGTGCTTGCGCGGCACGCCCTTGACCAGCGCCCAATAGGTCTTCTTGGTATCGCGCTCGCGGAAGGCGGCGGTCAGCTTCTGCGCAGCACCCCGGGTGCGGGCGATCACCAGCACGCCTGACGTGTCGCGGTCGAGCCGGTGGACCAGCCGCGGTTTTTCACCCTTGGGGCTGATCCAGCTGTCGAGCATCTGGTCGATATGGCGTGCGACGCCCGATCCGCCCTGCACGGCAAGGCCAGCCGGCTTGTTGAGCACGATCACCTTCTCGTCCTCGTGCAGCACCATGCGCGACAACAGTTCGAAATCGCTGGAATGCTTGAGATCCTTGCCGGCGATCGGCCCGGTCTTCTTGGCGTCGACCTCCATCGGCGGAATGCGCACCGTCTGTCCCGGTTGTACGCGGGCGTCGGATTTCACCCGTCCGCCGTCGACGCGCACCTGTCCGGAACGCAGCAGTTTCTGCAGCGGCCCGAAGCCGAGGCCCGGGTAATGGATCTTGAACCAGCGGTCGAGACGCATTCCCGCTTCGTCCGCTTCGACGCGGATATGCTCGATGCCTGCCATCAAAGCTCTTTCATATCTGGATGTGGGCCAACGGCCTTTGCCCGGTCTTTAGAGCATTGCCCGCCCGAGCGCCAGTCCGGCGAAGACGGCACCGAGCGCGATCACCACGCTCGCGACGATATAGGTGACGCCGACCATGGTCGCACCCCGCTCCAGCAGCGACACGACATCCAGCGAAAAGGCTGAGAACGTTGTGAAGCCGCCGAGAAAGCCGGTGATGATCAGCAGCCGCATCTCGGGCGATGCATCGTACCGTCGGACGATGAGTTCGGCGAGAAAGCCGATCGCGAACGAGCCGGCGATGTTGACGGCAAGCGTTCCCCAGGGAAAGGCAGCCCCCCATAGGCGCAGCGCCCAGAACCCGACGATATAGCGGCAGACGGAGCCGATGGCTCCGCCGATGGCGACGAGAAGCATATTGTTCATGGGGGTTTTCTGTAGGCCAAAACCGGAAATCGTCAAATCGATAAAATGCCCGCATTTTGTTTAAACGGGAACAAATCAGGGCCGGCGTAATTATCATATTCTGAGAAAAGACGCGACAGGCGCCATGACACAACTGGTCACCATATCGGCGAACACCGCCGCACTCGCCATCGAGGCGCTGAAGCCCGGACGACGCCTCTCCGTCAAGGATCAGGTCAAGGACATCAAGGCCGACTCCGAGCGCAATGCCCGTCGCGCCGAAAATGCCAGCGACCCCGGCGATATCGAATTTATGATCCCCGCCACGACGGTCTCGATCGATGTGCTGACGACCGACCAGCATCATCATCCGCAGGCGACTTTCTCCCAGGCGCAGTCAGCCTATCGCGACCTCGAAGACTGATCCTCTTCCCGCAGTTTTCACGCCGCCACGCACCGGATGTTCTTTCGCCCGCTCCCCGAGCGGGCTTTTGCGTTTCGGTGGTAGTCGATGAAATCTGCGGCCGGAAGCGGTTTGGAAAACAGCCAGCCTTGGCCGAAACCCACGTCGTGAGCCTTCAGATAATCGGCCTGCTCCTCCGTCTCCACGCCTTCGGCGACAATCTGCAGGTCGAGCGTCTTCGCCATCTCGATGATATGGCCGGTGACCGAACTGGTGGCGCTGTTGCGGCCGATCGTGTCGATAAAGGACTTGTCGATCTTCAATGCATCCATCGGCAACCCCTGCAGATATTGCAGGCTTGAATATCCGGTGCCGAAATCGTCGATCGCCACCAGATGGCCGCGTTCCCGGGCCCGGGCGAGCGTCGCCCGCGCCGCCTCGATATCGATGAAGCCGCGTTCGGTCGCCTCCAGCCAGATCTGCCCCGCCGCGATCTCCGTCTTGGGAAGCTTATCGCCGAGAACATCGAGAATACGGCCGGACGTGACGTCGTCGGCGCAGAGGTTGATGGCGATATGCAGCGATCGGTCGGCCGCGAGTAGCGCCCCGAGATCGGCGATGACGGCTTCGACGACCTGGTCGGTAATCGGCAGAATGAGCCCGCTCTCCTCGGCAAGCGGGATGAACAGATCCGGGCGCACCAGCGATCCATCCGGCCGCCGCCAGCGCACCAGGGCCTCGGCACCGACGCAGATGCCGGTCTTCAGTTCGATGATCGGCTGATAGTGGACGATGAATTCGCGCTTGCGCACCGCGATCACCAGTTCACCGAGCGGTGACAGCCGCTTCCTGGAAAGCCAGATCACGACGCCGACGATGAAGATGGCGATGAAGGCGCCGACCGGCAGCAGCAGGAACTGTTCCGCCTGAAGCCTGCCGGCAAGGTTGGAGCGCGGCTCCATGGCGATCGCGATCAATCCCTTGTCGCGCGCTATCGCGTAAAGCACCGAGGACGTCATGCCGTTCTTCGGCTCGTCGATCAGCGCGTTGACGAGGGCCGTTTCGGGGGAATTGAGTTCGTTGATCAGCATGCCCTGCCGGTTGGCGAGCGCCAGCGAGATGTCGGCATCTGCCAGGATGTCGACGAAACGGGCAGGATCGACCAGCACGTTATAGGGGCCGTAGTGCAGCGCCATCATCGGGTTACCCATGCTGACCGCCGGCTGCACGCGGGTGGCCACTTCCACGCCGTCGGGCGTCATGTAGTCGATCCACGGCCGGTCGACCTTGCGCTCCTCGATCCCCCAGGAGGTGCATTTCAGCAGGCCGTTCTCGAAATAACCGACTTCCTTGACCGAGGGCGTGTTGAAGGCGATCACCCGCATGCGGGCGATGTGCTGGTCCGAACAGGGTACCAGACGCGGATAGGCGAGCGAATCAAGCGCTGCCCGCGCATCCTCGAACGTCCTGCTCGCACGCGTGATCGTCTGCTGCGCGATCCGCTCGAGATTGTTCTGCTGTTTCTCGACCGTGATGACCCACGAAATATAGACCATCGCGGCAATCGGAATGATTGCCCCGAGCAGGCCGAGGAAAATGGCCGCCGCAATCACCCGAGAACGTCGCAGTTCCATTGCCGAAACCTTTGATGAGAGGTCTTGGGCGGTATTCATCGCGGACTTCTGTTAAGATTCATTGATACAACTCGATCAGGTTGTATCGAAGCAATTTCTAAAGCCCTTCCGGTTGTCGTCCGGGCGGCGCCAGTCACTCTGAATGCGCTACCCGGCCGGCAAATCCGTTGGCTTCCTAGGTCCGCTTGTCCGCGAAACGCAATGGAAGGCTATCGAAAGCCTTGATCTCCTTGAGGACGAAGGTCGTCTGCATTTCCTTGATGCGCGGCAATCGCCGCAGCGTCGACATGGCGAAATCCGCATAGGCATCGAGATCGGGTGAGACGACCTGCAACAGGAAATCCGCGTCTCCCGCGATGCTGTAGCAGGCCACCACCTCGTCGAGGCCGATCACCTCGGCCGCGAAAGCTTCCGCCTCTTCCTCGCTATGGCTGTCGATCTTGACGCGGATGAAGGCGAGCACGCCGAGGCCGATCGCCTTTCGGTTCAGCACCGCCTTGTATCCCTGGATGACGCCCGTCTCCTCCAGATGCCGCACGCGCCGCCAACTCGGGGAGGTCGAAAGCCCGACCTTGTCGGCCAGCGCCTGATTGGTCAGCCGGCCGTCTTCCTGCAACGCTTCCAGAATTCGTATGTCCGCCGGCTCGACGTCGTTCGCCATAAGAATCTACCCATATTTCCGACCATCTAGGTAGATCTTACCTAAGAATGCCGAAAACGGGAAGCAAAAGACAGGATTGACCGGCCAATCCGGAGTAGGCTGCCGGTCCTCTTCCACTGATGGATACCCTGCCCGCCTATGACCGACGACATCCGCCTCGCCATTATCGTCAACCCCGCCCTGCCGCTTGGCCTCGTCACCAACACGGTCGGCGCCATCTCGGTCGGCCTCGGTGCGCGCATGCCGGCACTTGCCGCCCGCCGGCTGACCGATCGCGAAAACCGGACGATCGATATCAGTTCCGCTCTGCCGGTACCGATCCTGCAGGCGCAGGCAGAGACGATCCGCTCCTTGATGCTGAAGGCGCTGTTGCCGCTACAGGACCACGCGATCGTTCCCTTTCCGGCTTTCGCCAGATCGCTGCACGACTATCGGGACTATGAAGCCACCTTCCCAAATCGCGATCTGGCGGAGGAGGAGATCGACGGCCTTGGCCTCGCCGGCCCTTCGAAATGGATAAAGTCGCTGACCGGCAGCCTCAAACTGCTGCGCTAGAGACGAAGAGCCCGCTCCCACGAGCGGGCCTCCATCGAATTCACTTGTGCTCGTGGCCGGCCGGTCCCGCCGCCTCGACCGGCAGCGTGATATCCACCTTGCCGGCCTTCTCGAAGGTTAGTGTTACCGGCACCTTGCCGCCCTGCTTGAAGGGTTCCTTGACCTTGATGAACATCAGGTGCAGCCCGCCGGGCGTCAGTTCGACGGTCTTGCCTGCCGGGATGGCTATACCGGTATCGAGCTTGCGCATTTTCATTACCTCGCCCTGCATCGCCATCTCGTGCATCTCCACGTTGCCTGCGACCGGCGACGAGACCGAGACCAGCATGTCGTCGGATTTGCCGTTGTTCTTGATGGTGAAATAACCGCCGCCGACCGGCTGGCCGGGAAGCATCGCCTTGGTGAAGGCGCCCGTCACTTCCAGGTCGCCGAGCTTGGCGGGCGCGTCCTGAGCGGCCGTCGCTCCCGCAATAATAATGCCGGTCGCAGCGAAAATGCCGAGGAAAGCGAGTTTGGTGAAAGTCTTCATGGATTATCCCCATACGGTGACGGCATCTGTGCCGGTCGACCGCGATTGATCTGAGAGCGTTAAAACATCAAATCGAGATCGGCGGAGCACGGGATTTAGGCCGGGCGACGGCGGTCGTACCGAGAAGTTCGGAAAACTGGCGCAGGGGATTGGCAAGCGACGCGCGCTCTGCCGCTAGTAAGGCTTCATCCTCCGGCGGCGGCAGGATGACCGATGCTGAGAGCAGGCAGACTTCGCAGAGCGGTTTTGCCGCCGGCATCGGATGGCCGTGGTCGCCTTCGGAACAGATATCGGCAAATGTGCCGTCCGGCAGCCGATAGGCTTCGCTGTAGGAATCGAGTGGCGCCGAAGCCTGCACGGGCTGATGGGCAAACCCCAGCAAAAGCAGCAGCATCGCGCAGAAAATGCGCGTTGAGGTCGCCGCCATGTCCAGTCTTGCCGTCATCGTTTCGCCTGTTTGGGTGATGCGGGAATAATCCAAATCACGATAAAGCGCAAAAGCCCTTTTGTCGCGTGATACAGAACCCATTTCACCCCGCATTGCATTAGATCAAATCGCGTTTGCTGCGTTGCGACAAAAATAGTGTTCGGTGCGACATGCAGGGCTTGCCAAATGGCGCTCGAGGCCGATAATACCGCCCAGACTCGCTGGGAGAAGCCGCTTCAATGCGGTGCCGAAGGAGCAACCGCCCCGGAAACTCTCAGGCAAAAGGACCAGCAGTCGACCGACAGGAACTCTGGAGAGAGGCCCGAAGAGGGCCCGCCGAAGGGATAACAATCTCAGGCGACAAGGACAGAGGGGGCTCATAAACCGGTGCGTCATTGCGCCTGAATCTGAGCCGGCGCTTGAAATGCGCCAACCCTGGAGGCGTCCTTGGACGATCAGACCGTTCTCAAGACCACCCTGCTTCACGCCCTCCATCTGTCGCTCGGCGCCAGGATGGTGCCTTTTGCAGGCTACGACATGCCGGTGCAATACCCGGCCGGGGTGCTGAAGGAACATCTGCACACCCGCACCGCCGCCGGCCTTTTCGATGTCTCCCATATGGGTCAGGTCGTCATCCGCGCGAAATCCGGCGCTTACGAGGATGCGGCACTTGCGCTCGAAACCCTGGTGCCGGTCGATATCCTCGGCCTGAGACCCGGCCGCCAGCGCTACGGCTTCTTCACCGACGACAACGGTGGCATTCTCGACGACCTGATGATCACCAATCGCGGCGACCACCTGTTCGTCGTCGTCAACGCCTCCTGCAAGGAGGCCGATCTCGCCCATCTGCGGGCGCATCTTTCCAGTTGCGACGTCGAACTCCTCGAAGACCGCGCGCTCCTCGCCCTCCAGGGACCGCGCGCCGAGGCGGTGCTGGCGGCTCTCTGGCCGGATGTCACCTCCATGACGTTCATGGACGTCCGCGACGCGTCCCTGCACGATGTCGACTGCATCATCTCCCGCTCCGGTTATTCCGGCGAGGACGGGTTCGAGATTTCTGTTCCGGCGGATCAGGCCGAACAGATCGCCAAGGCGCTGCTCGAAGACCTGCACTGCCAGCCGATCGGGCTTGGCGCCCGTGATTCGCTGCGCCTCGAGGCCGGCCTCTGCCTCTATGGCAACGACATCGACACGACCACCACCCCGATCGAGGCTGCGCTCGAATGGGCGATCCAGAAGCCCCGCCG
>NZ_JALBGW010000065.1:0-25592 GCF_023006485.1 Neorhizobium sp. BETTINA12A | reverse complement strand
AGAATGCCGCCGCCGGTGCCCTGCTGGCTCTGCGGGATGCGGTTCAGGATGTCGCTCGGGCGGGATTCGTAGCGCGCCAGGATGCCGAGCGCCAGCGAGGTGATGAAGAACAGCGTCGCGAGGATGGCGGTCGTGCGGGTCAGCGCATTGGCGGTGCCGCGTGCCGACATGAAGCCGGAGCCGCCGCCGATGCCAAGCCCGCCGCCTTCGGAGCGCTGGATCAGCACGACGCCGACGAGCGCCAGCACGATCATGAGATGAATGACAATCAGAACGGTCTGCATGAATTAAAGATCCCTGCCCCTCGACGAGGCAATAGAAGAAGATTGGCGGCTCTTTACATGAGGCCTGCGCGCATTCCAAGCCCTTATCAAAAGCTTTAGGCCGTCAGTCCCTCATAGACCCGATAGATGGCGAGAAAATCTTCCGCTTTCAAGCTCGCGCCGCCGATCAGTGCGCCGTCGACATTCTCGACGCCCATCAACTCCCGGGCATTGCCCGGCTTGACCGAACCGCCATAGAGAATGCGCATCAGCCTGCCTTCTTCGCCGAACCGCTGGACGAGTTCTGCCCGCATGAAGGCATGGGCGATTTCGATATCCTTGACGGTCGGCGTCAGTCCGGTGCCGATCGCCCAGATCGGTTCATAGGCGACAACAGTGTTGACGGCGTTTGCCGACAGGGGCAACGAGCCGAAAATCTGGCGTTTCAGGATGTCGAGGGTCTGGTATGCGTCGCGTTCGTCGCCGGTTTCGCCAATGCAGATGATCGCCGTCAGGTCGGCGGCATAGGCCGCCTCCGCCTTGGCCCGGACCAGATGATCGGTTTCCGCGTGGTCGGCGCGGCGTTCGGAATGTCCGACAATCACATAGGTGCCGAAGCAGTCGGCGATCATCTCCGCGGAAATATCGCCGGTATGAGCGCCGCACAGGTTCTGGTGGCAATCCTGGCCGCCGATCTCGAGCGGGCTGTCGGTCGCCAGGGCGGTTGCGACATAAAGGAGCGTTGCCGGTGGGCAGATCAGCGTATCGACCTTTTCCGACAACGGTCCGATCACGCCGTCGGCAATCGTCTTGATTTCAGTCAGGAACTCGCGGGTGCCGTTCATCTTCCAATTTCCGGCAACGAGCGGGCGTACATCAGGCGTCATCGGCAAATATTTCCTCTCCGTTCGGTCCCGACGAGCAAAACCGAAGCCTCCATGTATCAGAAACGTGTTTTTAGCCTATCCTGCATGAATTGGTATGCAAAAGACAGATTTTGGTTCAAGTCTTTGGTTAACGACCGGCGCTCAGTGGCTGGTCAGCAGAAAATTCAGGACCTTTCGCCAATCGACCATCCGGATCGGCGTGCCGTGGCTGCCGGTCGCAAACAGCGTGAACCGGGTCGGGTAACGTGCTGCCTTCAGCTTGCGATAGACCGCTTCCTGATCCTCGGACCTGTAGACGCTGTCGCTGCCGCCATGCGCGAAATAAATGGGCAGCTTGCGCTTGGCCAGAAGCGATTTCGGCAATTCCGGGTCCGGCGGGCCGCCGAGCAGTGCCACGCCCTTCAGATACCGCACCGCCTGTTTGTCGCGGCTGATGCCCTGGCAGATGAACCCGCCCATCGACGCGCAGGCGAGGATCACCGGCCGCCCGGCCGACTGGTCGAACGCGTAGCGGATCAGCGCCGCGATATCGGTGACGCCATTGTCGTCGAACGAGGTGACGCTCGGCGAATAATAGGTGCCGCCATTGCCGGTGGCGAGGTTCTTCAGGCGGTTGAAATTGCCGCCGAACGTATAGTCGTTGACACCGAGCCGGCGGTCACCGCCGCGGCCGTGGATGAAGATCACGGTGAAGGCGGCTCCGTCCGCCTGTCCCACCCTGGTGACATCGAGCCGGCGCCCGGCGAGGGCCAGCGTCTCATTCTGCTGATAGCGCCTGACACCCAGCGAAACATACTCGTCCTTGACGCGCCGTTCCGGCTCGCGATCGCGGCCGTTGATATCGCGCATTTCCTGGTAGTCGATCACCTCATTGGCTCCGCCGTCTGAGGATTGCAACACCTTCATCTGGGAAAAGAGTTCATCCTTGAAAGGCTTTATCGGCCCCTCCTGCGCCCCCGCCGGCGCGGCGGCAAGAGTTGCCAGCACAGCAAGAAACGTGCCGAAAACGAAATGAACTGTGGACATGCTTTGTTTCATCCGGTTCCTTCAGCCTCGCAAGCTTGCCATGGCCCGATCGGCGCAGCATTGGTGAAAAACGACCGTTTCCATGCGGCATCGCGAAAAAGCCGGGTTTCTGGCAGAATCGCGAGTGATTCGAAACAGCACGAGATGGGTATGGCTTCCTCTTCCGCACCCCGACAGGTAGTACCGACGCAGCCAATGGATGACAATAATGACCTTTTTGCCGATTTGCCGGTGACAGCCAAGGCAGTTGCCGCCGAACCCACGCCCGCCGTCAAGGCCGAGCCCTCGACACCGCGCCCGGCGCCGACCACCCTGTCCGGCGACGACTACGGCGCCTCCTCGATCCGCGTGCTCGAAGGCCTGGAACCGGTGCGCATGCGTCCCGGCATGTATATCGGCGGCACCGACGAAAAGGCGATGCACCACCTCTTCGCCGAAGTCATCGACAATTCGATGGACGAAGCGGTTGCAGGCCATGCGGACTTCATCGACGTGCATCTCGACGCCGAGGGTTTCCTGACGGTCACCGACAACGGCCGCGGCATCCCGGTCGAGAATCACCCCCAGGTTCCGGGCAAGTCTACGCTCGAAGTGATCATGACCAAGCTGCATGCGGGCGGTAAGTTCGACGGCAAGGCCTATGAGACATCAGGCGGTCTACACGGCGTCGGCGTTTCCGTTGTCAACGCGCTGTCCGACCTTCTCGAGGTGGAGGTCGCCCGCAATCGCAAACTCTATCGCCAGCGCTTTTCGCGCGGCATGCCGCAGGGCGGCCTGGAAGAACTCGGCGACGTCCATAACCGCCGCGGCACCCGGGTACGCTTCCATCCCGATCCGCAGATTTTCGGTGATCATGCGAAATTCGATGCCGGTCGCATCTTCCGCATGGCGCGCTCAAAAGCCTATCTGTTCGGCGGCGTCGAAATCCGCTGGAGCTGCGATCCAGGAATGGTGCCTGCCGGCGGCGACATTCCCGAAAAGGCGGTCTTCCACTTCCCTGGCGGCCTGAAGGACTATCTTTCCGCTACGCTCGGCAAAGATTTCACCGTCACCCGCGAAATCTTCGCCGGCCGCACCGAAAAGACCGGCGGCCACGGCGCCATGGAATGGGCGATCACCTGGTATGGCGGCGATCCCGAGCTGCATTCCTATTGCAACACCATCCCGACCCCCGAAGGCGGCACGCATGAGGCGGGTCTGCGCATCGCGCTGACCAAGGGCCTCAAGAACTATGCGGATCTGACCCAGAACAAGCGCGCAAAGGAAATCACCACCGACGACGTGATGATCTCCGCGGTCGGCATGCTTTCGGTCTTCATCCGCGAGCCGGAATTCGTCGGCCAGACCAAGGACAAGCTCGCAACCGTCGAAGCCCAGCGCATCGTCGAAAACATCCTGCGCGATCCTTTTGACCACTATCTCGCCGGCAATCCGGCCGAGGCCGCAAAACTGCTCGAATGGGTGATCGAGCGCGCCGAAGAGCGCCTGCGCCGCCGCAAGGAAAAGGAAGTCAACCGCAAGACTGCAGTGCGCAAGCTGCGCCTGCCCGGCAAGCTCGCCGACTGCTCGCAGAACACCGCTGAAGGTGCCGAACTCTTCATCGTCGAAGGTGATTCGGCAGGAGGATCGGCCAAGCAGGGCCGCAACCGCGCCAATCAGGCCATCCTGCCTTTGCGTGGAAAGATCCTCAACGTCGGCAGCGCCAGCCGTGAAAAGCTGTCCGCCAACCAGCAGATCGCCGATCTCATCCAGGCGCTCGGCTGCGGCACCCGCACCAAATACCGCGAGGAAGACCTCCGCTACGAACGCATCATCATCATGACCGATGCCGATGTCGACGGCGCCCATATCGCTTCGCTGCTGATCACCTTCTTCTACCAGGAAATGCCGGAGCTGATCCGCGGCAACCATCTCTATCTGGCGGTGCCGCCGCTCTACGTGCTGCGCCAGGGCGGCAAGACCGTCTATGCCCGCGACGATGCCCACCGGGCGGAGCTGATGGAAACGGTGTTCAAGGGCAAGAAGGTCGAGATCGGCCGCTTCAAAGGGCTCGGCGAGATGATGGCGGCGCAGCTGAAGGAAACCACGATGGATCCTGCCCATCGCACGCTGCTGCGCATCTCGATCGACGACGTGGATTTCGAAGGCACCCGCGAGGCCGTCGACAACCTGATGGGCACCAAGGCTGATGCCCGCTTCCGCTTCATCCAGGAGCGTGCCGCATTTGCGGAAAACCTCGATATCTAAGCCGGATTTCCGGCTTGGATATCTCCGGCTTCGCCATGACGGTCATCTCCGTTCCCTGAGCACTTTGGTAACGGCGCTGATCAGTGCGGCCGCCTCATAGGGCTTGCGTACGACCGGTGCCGAGAAGCTTGCCGGGATGATCGCCTTGTCGCTATAGCCGGTTGCGAAAATGAACGGAATATTCCGGCGGATCAGTTCCTCGGCAATCGGCAGCGATGTGCCGGAGCCGAGATTGACGTCGAGGATCGCCACATCAAACCGGATGTCCTCAAGCTTGCGGAAGGCGTCGGCAGCCGAGGGCGTCGTCGTCACTTTGTCGATGCCATGGTCGGCGAGCATTGCTTCCACGTCCGCCGCAATCAGCATCTGGTCTTCTACCAGCAGGAATTCGAGGTCCTGAAGCCGCGGAGCAACGGCGTCGTGGCTGACGACGCTGCCGCTCTCCCCGGCTTCCACGTCCGCCAACTCCTCATCGCCATGGATGTGTTTCGACGGCACCACGAAACGCGCCCTCACCCCTTCGGGCGGATATTCGATCTTCGCCTCACCCTCGAGCTCGTAGGGCACGCTGCGGGTGATCAGGACGCTGCCGAACCCGGCCCGGGACGGGGGGCTTACCAACGGCCCGCCATTTTCGGTCCAGACAAGTTCGCAATCGTTGTTGGCAAGCCGCCGCCACTCGATATCCAACCGCCCGCCGTTGACGGAGAGCGAGCCGTATTTGGCCGCATTGGTCGACATCTCGTGCAATACCAGCGCCATGACCGAAAACGCACGGCTGTCGAGCCAGACGCGCGGCCCCTTGAGTGTGACGCTGCGCGTTCCCTCGCTATAAGGCTTCAGCTCAGCTTCGAGAAGATCGGACAGCCCGCCGCCGTCGCCGCCGCGCACCACCTGGTCGTGGGCAAAGGCGAGCGCTTGGATGCGTCCCTTGAGCGAGCCGATATAATCCTTGAGGCTGACTTCGGCATCGACCGAATGCCCGACCAGCGCCTTGATCACCGAAAGAATGTTCTTGACCCGGTGGTTGAGCTCCTCGTTCAGCATCCGCTGACGCACGTCCGCCTTACCGCGCTCGTCGGCCAGCAGTTCGTTGTGGTGGAGGACCACCTCGACCAACACGGCTCGGATCGCATCGGCGATCTCACGGTCACTATCGCTCCAGGGCTGGGCTTGCAGATGCACCATCTCCCTCCAGATCGCGAAACTCTTGCGGGGTGTCAGGCGGTCTCCGAGGGGGCCCGTTTCATAGGATTTCTCAGGATTGCCGGCCCAATTGACCGTCTGCACCATTTCGCGGCGGAAGAAGAACAGGTAGTCGCGGGGTCGCTGGGAAAGCGGGATGGCCAGCACGCCGCAGACCATGTCGGGAGAGATGCGAATTTCCGGAAGATCCGTGGAGAGCTGAAAGCTGGACCAGATCTTGCCGCCTGCAACGCCGCCGACAAAATCGGCAAGCTCGGCAATCCGGTCCTGCGGCGGCACGGCGCCTTCCCCGGTCAACACGCCGCCGAGCCACAGGCCTACGCCATCACAGGCCAGCATCTGGCCGAACTCTGCGAGCGAACTGCGCAGCAGCGCGGTGATATCCGCATGATGGGAGGCGGCCTGCAGGAAGCGGTCGAGCGACCGCCGAGCCTGGCCGGCAGTCTCCATGAGCTGTCGCTGCTTCAATGCACTCAGATGCAGCGAGAAAAATTCTCCAAAAGTCTCCGCCGCCACACGCTGCGGCATCGAGAGTACTTTTGGAGAATAGTGGTGGCAGGCGATCAGGCCCCACAGCTCGTTATCCACCACGACGGAGATCGACATCGACGCGGCGACCCCCATGTTGCGCAGATACTCGCAATGGATCGGCGAAACGCTGCGCAAATGTGCGAAGGACAGATCGAGCGCCTCGCCTGCCTCGTCGGTTTCCGGCACGATCGGGATGCGCGGATTGCCGGCGTCGGAGATCACCCGGATAGTGTTCTTCACGTAAAGCGCCCGGGCCTGTTTCGGAATGTCGCCCGCCGGGAAATACTGGCCCTTGAAGCTTTCGAGGTCGCGTCTCTTGTATTCGCTGACGACCTTTCCGGCACCATCCTCTTCGAAACGATAGATCATCACCCGGTCGTAGCCGAGCATGGCATAGATCAGCCGCACCGAGCTTTCGATCAGCCGGTCGAGGCTGGCGACGTTGCGGATGCGGCTGATCAGCATGCGCGCCACTTCGAGCGGCTGGTCGGAATCGGTCGAGGCCGGTTCGAACTCCAAGATCACCTTGGACTCGAAACGATGGATCGAAACGTCGAAAGCGGCACCCGAGGCAAACTTGAGGCCGTGCCGAAGCGCCGGCCGCGCCGGATTGTCGGACGTGGCGAGCGCATTGCGCAATGTGTGGGCCGCCTCCCCGCCGACGATATCCTCCAGCCGTTGGCCGTTAATCTCTCCCGTGATCGCAAGCATGTCCGCCACGTTGGCTGAATGCTGCATGACGACGGATCCGGCGGCGTCGCAGGCGATAAGGCATCCATGAGGTTGAATGCTGCCGGGGATATGGATCGGCTCTCGGTCGCAATTGGTAAGATCGACCGTATCCCTGTAAGGCATATTACAAGTCCCTGAAGGCAGTCCGGCCAATAGATGGGACAGCAGACGCTTGGGCATTCCATCGAGGCTGGGAAAACTTCATCAAGAAGGTTTGTTCCGTACTTCCGGCTTTGTCGGAAGTGATTTCATATTTCTATCGCATCTGCCGTCTAGGGCAAGGAGTAAGCTTCCTTTTAATGGATGACGCATTAGTCTTGTACCAGGCAGCCTCATAAGCCATATGATGGTGAAAATGAAAAAAAGGAAATGCGGTGAGCGGAAATAACGATCGCAAAGGCCCGAAAGAGCCGCGTTGGCTTGGGCCAGTTGCACCGAGCAGGGTCGCGCTGATCCCGCCGATCTCGGCTGCTCGCTGGCTTCTCGTGCTCGTCGCCGCCGCAGGCATCTATTTCTTCCACGGCTTCCTGGTCCCCGTTCTGGCCGCCCTGGTGATCGGCTTTGCAAGCTGGCCGCTCTACCGCGAGCTCTTGCGCCGTACAGGTGGCAACACGACGATCGCCGCCTCGCTCGCCATTATCTTCATCCTGGCCTTCCTCATCGTGCCGATCGGCATCGCCATCTCCTACACGATCGGCGAAGTGCGCCAGTGGATCATCTGGGCCGCCGAAGTGAACCGTTTCGGCGCGCCGCCCCCAGCCTGGATCACCGGCCTTCCCTGGGTCGGCGAATGGCTCGGCATCCAATGGGTCCAGCATGTCGGCTCGCCCGGTGCGGTCGGCGAACTGATCCAGATCGTCTCGGGCGCCAATATCGGTAATATCTACCGGGCCATCGTAGCCGCCGGCGACGGCGCTTTCCATCTGGTCCTGACACTGCTTTTCATGCTGATCGCGCTGTTCTTCGTCTATCGCGACGGCGGTTCCTTCAGCGAGCAGATCGATCTTCTCGGCGAGCGCATCCTGCCGACCCGCTGGGAGCGTATCTCGCGCGTCGTTCCAAGGACGATCAGCTCCACCGTGACCGGCCAGACGCTGATTGCGATCGGCGAAGGCATCGTGCTCGGCATCGCCTACTGGATCGCGGGCGTCCCCTCGCCCGTCACGCTCGGCGTTTTGACCGGCCTGATGGCGCTTATCCCGGGCGGCGCGCCGCTGTCGTTCTCGCTGATATCGTTCTATCTTGTCGCCAATGGCGCCTACTTCGCCGGCGGCGGTCTTTTCCTCTGGGGCACGGTCGAACTCTTCATCGTCGACAAAACGCTGCGGCCTCGCCTAGTCGGCGGCCCGATCAAGCTTCCCTTCCTGCCGACATTCTTCGGTCTCGTCGGCGGCGTCAGCACCATGGGCTTCCTCGGCCTGTTCATCGGCCCGGTCCTGATGGCGCTGCTCGTGTCGATCTGGCGCGAATGGATTCGCGAAGTGAAGATGGCCGAAGTGACCGAGGCTGAAACCGTCGAGATGCCCAAGGGGCCGGCGACATCTCCGGAGCTTCCCCCAGATCTTCCCGTCGTCAGGAAAGTCTCTTCTCCATGAAGATGCTGAATGAAGATGCTGAGCGGATCGGTCCGGTAATCTCCGAACGGCCCGATATGGCGGATCCGTTGAAGCTGCCTTGGTCGGGCCAAGATTGCTCGCTTTAAGTCGCTCACCATATTTCGGGGAACGCCATGAATTCCGCACTGATTGTCATGACCATTCTCGGCTGCAACGACGCCGGGACGGACTGCCATTATATCGCGACCGCAGAAAACCGCTGGCCGAGCATCGAGATGTGCAATTCGGTATCGGAACAACAGCTCTCCGGTTATGCCAACCAGGCCTACCCGATGCTCATCGCCGTCTGCCAGAAACCGGAAGCGACGGAGATCGCCAAGGCGCCGGTGCCGCAGTCGCGACCGGAGACCACGATGCCCGCACCATCGGCAGAGCCAGCCGCTACGCCTGCTCCGGAGCCGGTGACGCAACAGGAGAAGGAAACGCTTGCGGGTCGCGCCATCCAGCGGGTCAAGACCGTGCTGCCGACCACCGAAGGCGTGAAAACGCTGATGACCAGCCCGGTACGGCTGGTCGAGAATGGCTATTCCTGGGTTGCCAAGAAATTCCGATAAGCTGGCGGTTACGCCGCCAGCGACACGCCGCTGGCATAAGACCGCGCGCTGAGCCGGACCTCCAGCCTATGCAGCTTCTCGATCATGTCGAGAAGTTCGCCGATCGGCGAAAGCTGCATGTTCGGCCGCTGGAATTTCTCGAGCAACATGCCGGCGATATTGTCGAGCGTCCCGTCTGCTGCCGCCTTCCGCCAGAGGAAGACCGCTTCGACGAAGACAGCTGCGATATCCCGCCCGAGGCCCGAAGCTTCGAAAAGCGCCCGCACCGCATGCATACGGCCCGCCGCGAGAATAGCTCTCACGCGGCGGTCGTCGAGCCCGGAGAGCGAGACCATTGCGCCGGCGAAGAAATCGACCTTGCCGCTGCAGAGCGCGTGGATCAGGAAGGCAGGCGTCAGCCGTCCGGCCGTGCGCAAATGTTCGACCAGGCCGGGGATTTCTTCCTGCAGCACGGTGCCGGCAATGGCGACGGCCGCAGCCTCGCCTGCTTCTCGGGTCATGTGCTCGATCCGGGCCGGCGCCATGATGGTTCGCACCAGTCCGGAGCCGGCAAGTGCCGCGGTAATGTGGTTGACGAGCATGTGGCGGGCATCCGCCGGCAGCGCATCGCGTTCCAGCAGCAGGTTGCGGATCTGGCAGCACTGCCCGAACCGTTCCGCGATCCGCCTGAGCGAAATCCGGGTGATCGAAGCGGTCTCGTTTTCCAGCAGAAGGGTGACTTCGCATTCGTCGCCGATCTCGGCGATCGCGGCGGCGATCCCGCGCGAAAGGTTCGGCCTTGCGGCGATCATCGCACGGGTCAGGCTGTCGCTGCGCCCGGCAAGATCGACGAGATCGCTTTCGGTAAGGACGGGCGAACAGGCGATGACCGTACAGGCGATCTCCGGCTGATCCTCGGCAAGGCAGACGATGACGGCACGCGGCGCATCGGGGGAGCCCGCCAGAGCCTCCGCAAGCGCCAGGCGCACATGCGGCGACGGGTCGTCGAGCAGATAGGTCATCGCAAGGGCTGCGGCGCGACGCTGATCGCTGCCCATTGGCGAGTGGAGATAGGCCCGGCCGAGAGCATTGGCCGCCTTTGCCCTCTCGCCCGTTCTTGCTGTTTCAGCCCAACGAAGAAATGCCTGTACGATCACACTCGGCCTCGACTACACATGCCAGTTCGGATCCGGCTGGCTTGATAAGTCACGCTAGTGGCAAAAAGTTTAAGATTGGTTCACCACGTTCCTTAACCATGGCGAAGTCCTTGAAAATACGCTCCTGGCTTGTCGTCGACCCCTCCGCGGAGGCCGCAACCGTCCGTTCGGCAGGTGCGGACGCGATCGTTGTCGACCTGACCGCCCCGCCCGAGTCGTGGGATGCAGCGACGAGTCTAGAGCGCCAGTGGGCTGACCTGGCACCGGCCGGACAGCTTGCGTTCCTTCTGCCGGCTTTCTCTTTTGGAAGAACGGAGGCCGCCGTCGCGCTCGCCAGCCAGTGTCGCGCCGCCTCGGTCATTCTGTCCGGCGCCCGCAGCGGGGCCGAAGTCCAGAGGCTAGATATGGCTCTGCGGGTGGCGGAAATCCGCGCAGGATTGGCACCGGGCAGGACGCAGATCGTTGCGCTTGCCGATGCCGCCGGCATCCTTGCCGCCCCGAGCTTCGAGCACTGCAGTCGCCGCTTGGTGGCCCTTGGCTGGGAAGGTGGTTATAAGCCCTTCTCCGATACCGCGCGTATCGCGGCTGCAACCATCGCGCTTGCCGCCGCCGCCGCCGGCATAACGGCCGTCGATGCCGTCTCGCCGGCTGGGGACGCGGCGGCTTTTCTGTCTGAATGCGAAAGAGCAAGAGCGAACGGCTTCTCCGCCAAGCTCTGCCGCAGCCCTGATCAAGTTGCGATCGTCAATCGGATTTTCAGCGTCTAGGCTCGGCGCCTGCCGGCCGGATCATTTCGAACACGTCCGCGCCGCCGTCGGCAAAATCACGATAACCCATGCGGGCGATCGGCCGGGCAAGTCCCATGTCGATCCGTCCGCCCCGCAGGATCTCCTCGCTGATATGGATGCCGACCACCTGGCCGAAAACCATGTAGGCCTCGGCGCCCTGGCCGTCCAACCCCACCGGCTGGATCACCTGCGTGACGCGGCATTCCAGCACCGTATAGGCTTCCGCGACGTAAGGCGCATCGACGAGTTCCGCCATCTTGGCGGTCAGCCCCGCCACCTCGAATTCGCTGACGCCGTAAGGCACCGCTTCCGACGAGGCGTTCATCTTCTCCGCCAGATGTCGGCTTGCGAGGCTCGCGGTGAAGACACCGGTTTCCTCGGCGTTCTTCAGGCTGTGCTTTCGGCCGCTGGAGGAAAACATCACCAGTTTTGGGCTGTCGGAAATGGCGTTGAAGAAGGAGTAGGGTGACAGGTTCATCGATCCGTCCCTGCCCTTCGTACCGATCCAGCCGATCGGGCGGGGCGCGACGATCGCCTTGAAAGGGTCGTGCTTCAGTCCATGCTGGTTGGTATCGGTCGTGTAGAACATCGAAAACCCTATTCGCCGGCGTAGGTGACGATCTGCGACAGTTCCGGCCGCGGGCGGTCCGGCGTCGCAAAATCGCTCGAGCCGATATGGATGAAGCCGGCAATTTTTTCGCCCGGCTTCAAACCGAGGAGCGCCAGCGCCTCGTCGTCATAGGCGACCCATTCCGTACGCCAGTTGGCGACGTAGCCATGGGCGTTTGCGGCCATCAGCATGTTGAAGCAGACGGCGCCGGCAGAAAGCACCTGTTCCCATTCGGGGATCTTTGGATGCGGTGCCGCAGTGCTGACTATGGCGACGACCAGCGGCGCGCGGGTGAAGCGCGCCAGTTCCGCCTCTCTGGCGGCATCGGTCATCTCGGGCATCTTCTTGAGTGACAGGGCGAGGAACTGTTCGCCGAGCCTGCTGCGCACGTCGCCGCGATACACGATGACGCGCCAGGGCGCGAGCTTGCCATGATCCGGAACGCGGGTGGCCAAGGTCAGAATCACCTCCAATTCCTCCCGCGACGGGCCAGGCTCCTTGAACTGTGCTACTGGCGTGGAATGCCTTTCGCGCAGAAAATCGATGAGTTTAACGTCATTTTGCATGGTCAAAGCTTTCATTTGGAGCTGGCGCGGTGGGAAGGTCTTGAAATTGCCTTGTCATTGGTCTCAAGTGCCGTCTCGGAAAACAAGAGTCAACCGGTAGACAACAGATGGCAGGCACTTCCCTTGCGGCACGCTGGTTCCTCGCCGGAGCGATGGCTCTCGGCCCGGCTTTCGGCGCATTCGCTCAGGAAGACGCCTTCAAGAATTTCCGCACGCCGGACAGCACCGGCAAGATGCCGAAGCTCAACGCTTTCTCGGCTCTGCCGGGCGGTCCGTCCGGTATTCTCTCAAAAGACGTGCAGTTCGATGCCAAGCTGACGTCCGACGGCCAGCCGATGCAGGAAGGCCTGACCTGGCGCGTTTTCAGCCCGATCGCCGGTGACGACGGCAAATTGCCGCTGGTGGCCAGTTCCGAAGGCGGCTCCGCGTCATTCCAGCTCGCCCCCGGCGATTATTTCGTCAATTGCGCGTTCGGCCGCGCCGGGGTCACCAAGAAACTGAAAGTCCCCGAAAACGGCAATGTGCCGAAACAGACTCTGGTGCTCGACGCCGGCGGTTTTGTTCTCAATGCGGTTGCCGGTACCGACCAGCGCATCCCGCCGAAGGAACTGAGCTTTTCGGTCTATTCTGCCGAAGTGCGCGACAATGGCGACCGGGCGCTGGTGATGTCGGACGTCAAGCCGAATACGGTCGTGCGTCTGAATGCCGGCACCTATCACGTCGTCTCGGAATATGGGGACGTCAATGCGGTGGTTCGGGCCGACATCCAGGTGGAGGCCGGCAAGCTCACCCAGGCGGTACTGCAGCACCGCGCCGCGCAGATCACCCTGAAGCTCGTTTCTCAAAAAGGCGGTGAAGCGATCGCCGATACGGCCTGGTCGGTACTGACCGCCGCCGGCGACGTCGTCAACGAAAGCGTCAGCGCTTTTTCCACGATGGTCTTGTCGGAAGGCGAGTATCTCGCCGTCGCCCGCAACAAGACCAAGATCTATCAGCGCTCGTTCACCGTCAAAGCCGGACAAAATACCGAGGTCGAAGTGCTGATGCGCGATACACCTCAGGTGGCCGGCGGGGTCACCAGCGACCGGAATTGACAGGTCCAGGCAGGCTTCTCCAGCCGACAGATCAGTCCCCAGAAGGCCCGTCGATATAGCCGAGTTCTGACAGCGCCCGCCGTTCGGCAGGCGCTGTCATTATCGGTCAGGCCGCGGCCTTCTTCTTGTTCTTCGCTTCAAGGCGGCGCAACACATCCGGCGGCGTTGCTTCGAGGGTCAGCGAAGAGATCGCTTCGTCGAGCGTCATCGAGGTCTGCGTCTGCGAGCCGAGGCGGCGGATGTTCACCGAACGCTCCTCGGCTTCCTTTTTGCCGCAGACGATGATCACCGGCACCTTGGTGACCGAGTGCTCGCGGATCTTGTAGTTGATCTTCTCGTTGCGGAAATCTGTCTCGACGACCATTCCCGCCTCGCGCAGAGCTTCTGCGACTTCACGGCCGTAATCGTCCGCGTCCGAGGTGATCGTCGCCACCACCACCTGCATCGGCGCGAACCAGAGCGGCATGTGGCCCGCAAAGTTCTCGATCAGGATGCCGAGGAACCGTTCCATCGAACCGCAGATGGCGCGATGAATCATCACCGGCTGGGTCTTTTCCGAGTTCTGATCGATATAGAAGGCGCCGAACCGTTCCGGCAGGTTGAAGTCCACCTGCGTCGTGCCGCACTGCCATTCGCGGCCGATCGCGTCCTTCAGCGTATATTCGAACTTCGGACCGTAGAACGCGCCCTCGCCCGGCAGGATGCCGGTCTTGATGCGGCCTTCCGACTGCGCCTCGATCGTCTTCAGAACATCGAGCATGACGGATTCGGCACGATCCCAAAGCGCGTCGGTGCCGACACGCTTGTCCGGCCGGGTCGATAGCTTGACCACGACTTCCTTGAAGCCGAAATCCTCGTAGACCGACAGGATCAGGTCGTTGATCCGCAGGCATTCGGCGGCCATCTGCTCGTCTGTGCAGAAGACATGCGCATCGTCCTGGGTGAAGCCGCGTACGCGCATCAGCCCGTGCAGCGCGCCGGAAGCTTCATAGCGATGCACAAGGCCGAATTCTGCAAGCCGGATAGGCAGTTCGCGGTAAGACTTCAGACCATGCTTGAAGATCTGCACGTGTCCCGGGCAGTTCATCGGTTTCAGCGCGAAAATGCGGTTGTCCGCTTCCTTGTCTTCCGGATGCGTGAAGGCATAGGCAGACTTCACCGCGAACATGTTCTCCTGGTACCAGCCCCAGTGGCCCGACGTCTCCCAGAGCGAGGCATCGAGAACCTGCGGCGCGTTGACTTCCTCATAGGTGCCGGCAAGCCGGCGACGCATATAGGCGGTCAGCGTCTGGAACATGCGCCAGCCCTTGCCGTGCCAGAACACCACGCCCGGACCTTCTTCCTGGAAATGGAAGAGGTCCATTTCCCGGCCGAGCTTGCGGTGGTCGCGCTTTTCGGCTTCGGCCAGCACGTGCAGGTACTGGTCGAGTTCTTCCTGCGTCGCCCAGGCGGTGCCGTAGATGCGGGTCAGCATGGCGTTGTTCGAATCGCCGCGCCAATAGGCACCGGCAACCTTCATCAGCTTGAAGGCCGTGCCGATCTGGCCGGTCGAGGCCATATGCGGACCTCGGCAGAGGTCGAACCAGTCGCCTTGATAATAGATCTTGAGATCCTGGTCTTCCGGGATCGCATCGATCAGCTCGACCTTGTAGCCTTCGCCCTTGGCTGCGAAGACTTCGCGGGCCTTCTCGCGAGACCAGACCTGCTTGGTGAACGGTTTGTTGCGGCCGATGATTTCCTTCATCTTCGCCTCGATCTTCGGCAGATCGTCGGGCGTGAAAGGCGCGTTGCGGGCGAAATCGTAATAGAATCCGTTCTCGATCACCGGGCCGATGGTGACTTGCGTGCCGGGCCAAAGCTCCTGTACGGCCTCCGCCATCACGTGGGCGGCGTCGTGGCGGATAAGTTCCAGCGCTCGGGCGTCGGTGCGGGTGACGATCTCGATCTTTCCGTCGGTCACCGGCTCGGCAAGGTCCTGCACGGTGCCATTGATGGTGACGGCGACAGCCTTCTTGACGAGCGACTTGGAAATGCTCTCGGCAACGTCACGGCCGGTCGTGCCGGCGTCGAAAACGCGGACGGAGCCATCGGGAAATGTAAGGGAAACGGATTGGGACATGTCTTTCTCCTGTCCAGTCCCGCCAACGAATGCGGGTGGTGTTGGAATAAATGGCGGTTCGCCCTTGGGGCGCAGCCGGCGTGGCTGATAAATGCTTTTGGCGTTTTAGTAAAGGCGAGCGGCTGCTCAGCCGATCATTTCGGCAATCCCGGCGACCGTGTTGGCATTGCGGATCGTGCCGATGCCGAGCTTCTTGGCGGTCATCGCCGAAAGCAGCCGCGTCTCGCTGGCCTTGCCGCCGAAATCGACCCAGAGATTGCCGTCGACGATGGAAATCTTCTCCTCGCCGCGGTGGCGCTCGAGCAGGTCCAGGACACTTTCGTCGAGCGGCTTTCGCATCACCCGCACGCCGACCTCGGAACCTTCTCCCGACGGAAAGGGATTGCCGGCCGCGAGCTTCAGCCAATCGGCACCGGTCCTTGCGATGATATCGACATGTTTGCCGAACCGCTTCTCGAAGGCGGTCTCCAGTCTCTGCTCGATGTCGCCGATCGATGACCTGCCGGTTTCGAAGACGAGATTGCCGGTCGAAACCAGGGTCCGGCAATTCCGGTAGCCGAGATCCTCCGCCATGGCGCGCAGGTCCGCCATCACGACCCGCTTGCCGCCGCCGAGAACGATGCTGTGAAGCAGCGCGATATAGGTGATCATCGGTTCCTCACGGAGGCGATACCGGTTCGGAATGACGGCGCCAGTATCTCCACGGCGTCCACCAATGCTGCCGCCATTCGAGCGCTTCCGGCACCGGGTCGAGGCCGCTTGTACCGCCCGGCCCGCAGCGCGCCACCCGAAACAGCGTCATCCATCCGCCCGGCCACAGCCCATGCCGCGCCACCGCCTCATATCCATATTCCGAACAGGTCGGAATATGCCGGCAGGAATTGCCGATGAAGCCGGACAGTGTCAGCTGGTAGAAGCGGATCAGACCCATGCCGAACAGCCGGCCGGGTGTTTTCCGGAACGATCCGGACCAGTTGCGGGAGCGGCCTGCCTTCGCCTGGGGTTCGGAGTGCTGACAGTCTGGGGCGCCGCACATCAGGGGTGAACCGCGGTTGATGGCAGGACGTCACTTAGGGCGTGCCGATCCAGCCCCCCTCTGGCCTGCCGGCCATCTCCCCCTCGAGGGGGGAGATCGACTCGTGGCGCTGTTTGCACCTCATTGGAAACGGCACACGTCGCCGAGCGCGAAACATCCGAGAATAAGCGAAGACGGTCCCCCATCCGATCTCCCCCCTTGAGGGGGAGATGTCCGGTAGGGCAGAGGGGGGTATCCCGGGACGCCATCGTCATCCGACCGTTGCCAGCTGCCTTGCCTCGATCTGGTCGATCGCATCGACTACCGCCTCGAAGGTCAGCATGGTGGAGGGATGGCGGGCCCTGTAGTCCTTGACAGGCTTCAGGTAGCGCATTTCCTCGAAACGGCCGTCCGGCCCCTCGCCGTCTTCTTTCAGCATGGCGAGCATGTCCTGGCGCGCCTTGCGGATCTCAGCGGTCGTTGCGCCGATCACGTGCCGGGCCATGATCGAGGACGAGGCTTGGCCGAGTGCGCAGGCGCGGACCTCGTGGGCGAAATCGGTGACCCGGTCGCCGTCCATCTTCAGGTGCACCCGCACCTTCGAGCCGCACAGCTTGGAATGTTTTTCGGAACTCGCATCCGCATCGGGCAGAGTGCCGGCATGGGTGATATTGCCGGCGAATTCGAGAATCTTGCTGTTATAGATGTCGTCCATCAAGGCTCGCTTTGAGTCCGGCCGTCGCTCGTTGAACACTGTGTCACGTCAGGCGGACTACCATAAAAGGGTTCCTGCCATTATATGTGATGTCCGGGCAAGATCATCAAGAAAGGATGTTTTCACGAAATCCTACCGAAAACGGAATAGGATATCTTGTAAAAATGTTCGCCGAAGGTCAGATAACCCCGGATTGCCCAAAAATCAGCCGCCGATGCCTAGCAGCTGATCAGTCCGTGAGTAACGCCAGTCGGATGCGGCCTTGAACCGCATCAGGAGACGATAAATGGATGCCATTGTGAAGAATTTCCCGGCTTCGAAAGAGAAGCAGGTCCGCCCCTCGCAGCAGGAGGCTGAGGAAGCCGTGCGCGTTCTCTTGCGCTGGGCAGGTGACGATCCGGCCCGCGAAGGCCTGCTCGACACCCCGAAGCGCGTCGCCGCCTCCTATAGCGAGCTGTTTTCCGGTTACGAACAGTCGCCGGAAGACGTGCTTGGACGTACTTTCGAGGAAGTCTCGGGTTATGACGATATCGTGCTGGTGCGCGACATCCCGTTCTTCTCCCATTGCGAACACCATATGCTGCCGATTATCGGCAAGGCGCATGTCGCCTATCTGCCGAACGGCCGGGTCCTCGGTCTTTCGAAGATCGCCCGCGTCGTCGAGATCTTCGGTCGCCGTCTGCAGACGCAGGAAAACATGACGGCGCAGATCGCCAATGCGATCGAGGAAACTTTAAAGCCGCGCGGCGTCGCCGTGATGATCGAGGCCGAGCACCTGTGCATGGAAATGCGCGGCGTGCAGAAGCAGGGCTCGCACACGATGACGACGACGTTTACCGGCGAGTTCAAGGCGAACGCCGCCGAACAGGCCCGTTTCTTCACGCTGGCCCGCAACCGCTGATCGGCGGTTTTCCGGGCGGAGTCTCCTGATGACGCTTTCTTTCGACCAGCCTTCCGTCGACAAGACGGAACTCGAAGGCGCCGGCGCCTTCACGCCCCGCTTCGATCAGAACGGTCTCGTCACCGCCGTCGTCACCGATGTCCGTGACGGTGAGTTGCTGATGGTCGCGCATATGGATGCCGAGGCGCTGGCGCTGACGGTGGAGACCGGCATCGCCCATTATTACAGCCGTTCGCGTGCCAAAATCTGGAAGAAGGGCGAATCCTCCGGCAACCTGCAGACCGTCCATGAACTGCGCACCGATTGTGATCAGGACGCCGTCTGGCTCAAGGTCTCGGTCGCCGGACACGACGCTACATGCCATACCGGCCGTCGCTCCTGTTTCTATCGGGTTGTTACCCAAAGTGATGGTAGGGCGGTTCTTGAAATCACCGACAATCAGCGTCATTTTGATCCAAACGTCGTCTATTCCGATCAAGGAACCATTTAGGCATTTGCCTCGTTTTTTGGCGTGTCTCGACTGAATAAACGATTTCGAAACCTGTCGATGCGTTAATCGTCAGACCGGGGTTTGTTCAGCTGTGGAGGATTTTTGTCGATGCTGAACTGGAGTTGGAACCGTCACGATCCGCTTGCGGCATCTGCCGAAGGCGACGAAACGAAAATCCTCGAACCCACCCCTCCTCCCATCGTTGAAGCCCCCAAAAAAGCAAAGCTTGCCCTCGCTCTCGGCGGCGGTGCCGCGCGCGGATGGGCTCATATCGGCGTCCTCAGGGCTCTCGACGAGGCCGGCATCGAAGTCGGCATGATCGCTGGCACCTCGATTGGCGCTCTGGTCGGCGGATGTTACCTCGCCGGCAAGCTCGACGAACTCGAAACCTTCGCCCGCTCGCTGACCATGCGCCGCATTGCCGGCCTGCTGGACCTGACGATCGGCGGCGGCGGCCTCCTCGGCGGCATGCGGCTGACCAAGCGGATGCAGGAACATCTCGAAGGCCTGTCGATCGAGGATCTCGACCGCCCGTTTGTATCGGTTGCGACCGAACTCCATACCGGGCACGAAGTGTGGATCTCCAGTGGCTCGCTGATCACCGGGCTTCGCGCCTCCTACGCACTGCCTGGCATTTTCGAACCGGTGAAATGCAACAACCGGACGCTCGTCGACGGCGCTTTGGTCAATCCGGTGCCGACCTCCGTCTGCCGCGCCTACGAACAGCCGCTCGTGGTCGCCGTCAACCTGAACTACGAGATTTTCGGCCGCTCGGCGGTCGTCAAGCACAATGCCAGCGTCCAGCCGATCGATGACGGGCGCAAGAAACCCGAGGACATCCGTGTCGGTCTGACCGGCACCATGGTGCAGGCCTTCAACATCATCCAGGAACGCATTTCCCGCGCACGCCTGGCGGGCGATCCTCCGGATCTGGCGCTGCATCCGCGTCTTGCCGATATCGGCCTGTCCGAATTCCACCGCGCCGGCGAAGCGATCGACCGCGGTTATACGGAGACCATGGCGCAGATCTCTGCGCTGAAGCGCATGCAGGAAGTTTTCGCCCGCTAAGCGGGGGATGCCTCGTCACGAGGTGGTACAGCCCCGCCCTTGGGCGAGGCTTAGCCGAAAGCGATCAGCCGGCAATATAGGCCTTGATCTGTTCGGCCTCGAGTTCAATCTCGCGAATGCGTGACTTGACCACGTCGCCGATCGAAATGATGCCAGCGAGCTTTCCGTCCTGCTCGACGGGTACGTGGCGGAAACGGCCGCTGCTCATCATCCCCATCAGTTCATCGACGGTCGTGTCATCCTTGCAGCGTTGCACCGCGGTGGTCATTGCCGACTTTACCGGTTGGTCGAGCACGCTTGCGCCTTTGCCGGCGATGGCGCGCACCAGGTCGCGTTCCGTAAAGATGCCGGCGATGCGGCCTTCCATGCCGGTTACCACGACGGCGCCGATCTTCTTGTCGTTGAGAATCCCGGCGACTTCGAGCAGCGTCTTGTCGGGGTCGACGGTGACTACGTCACGACCCTTTGCATCCAACATGTTCTTGACGATTATTGCCATGGCTCTCTCCTCCCAACCGGCTCGGCCTGGACGTCGCCCATTCCCGAGAAGCAAAGCGCCCGGGTGGAGGAACCGTCCCTGCACGTGCACAGAAGTGTAGAGCGATGCCGGAAAGAGATCAAGAAAGATCAAGGTTGCGTGATGGGCATGACGCTGGGCGGCAGGGGATCGAAAAGGTCAAACAGCAGGAAACCGAACAGGAAGCCGCCGATATGCGCATCCCAGGCGATCGGTCCCATATCCGCACCGAACAACGTCACCCCGAAGGCGATCAGCAGGTTGCCGACGAACCACATGGCGGTGAAGATGACGACGGTGCGGTTGCGGAACGAGCCGAGGATAGACTGGCGCGGATAGAGATGGCCATGGGTCCGATCATAACCTCGGCGTTCCGGGAAGGCGAAGCGGCAGGCCGCTCCCATCAAAGCCGAGACGACGCCTGACGCACCGATCAGCAGCGTCTCGTCCCCCCAGTTGAGCGTTGCATGGAAGAAGGCGGCAGCCACCGCCGAGAGAACCCAGAAGATCACGTAGCGCAGAGTGCCGATCCGCCGCACCACCGGTGCCCCGAAGGCCATCAGCCACAATCCGTTGAAAAGAATATGCTCGATGCTGCCGTGCAGCAGCGAATACGTGACCGGCGTCCACGCCCAGGCAAGTCCCTGCTCGCTGAGCGGATAGACGTAGCGCAGCGGCGTAAACGCCAAGTTCACCACCATGGTGGCGCGCGTGTCCTCGTCCAGCAGATATTCCTGCACAATGTAGATGACTGCAAGCAAAGCCAGCGTCACGACGAGGCTCCGCGGAAGATTGAAGATCGGCTGCGAACGCTCGCCGCCGTCATCCGTCTCGCGCTGCTCGTCAGCCATATCCGGCCCGTCGTTCATGCCAGTTCCTTCTGTCTTCTCGTCCCCTATCGGATGGGTCCGACAGCCATATAGGAGCGACTGTTCAAAGGAAAGCGCGGGCAGGATCACGGTCGCGCGGGTGCCGTGATCGGTGGCAAATCCTTAACCATGATGCCCTCGCCGTGGCATGGTTTTCGCTGCGTGAGGAGGATCGGCCGTCCATGAAGCGCGGCCTGTATCGAAATATGACAGGTAAGATGGATGCGCAATCAGGCAACCAGGGCAATCTTCGACTACTGGATCAATCTCAAACGCGACGGGATGGCTCCCCTCAAGACCGAGATCGACCCGACCGCTCTGCGTCATCTTCTCCCGCATCTTTTCATGGCCGCCATGGACCCGGCCGGCACGCTGGCGTTCCGCCTGGCGGGAACCCGCATCTGTGAGCTGTTCGACCGTGAGTTTCGCGGCAAGCCGTTCGCGGACGTCTGGCAGGAGACCGATCACCGGCAGCCGGTGGAGATCGCCCACGGCGTCATTCACTCCCAGCAGCCGTCACTCCTGGATGTCCGTGCCTCGAATAGCCACATCCGCCACGCCTATGAAATGCTGCTTCTGCCAATCCGATCGGTGGAGGCGGCGCCAAGCGATCGGATTTTTGGTGCTCTTCTGCCGGTGGTTTCTCCTTACCCCGTAACGGCAACGCCGGCCATTTTTCTGACGCTCGAGAACTGGACGTTCCTGACCGGCGGCGGTTCACATTTCGGTGTGCCGGTCACGGGCGATCGCCGCAGTTTCTCCCACACACCCGGCCGCAGCCCGTCTTGAGGGAAACATCCCATCGCAGCACACGCGGCTGACGGTCCCTGCCAAAACCTTCTGTTAACCGCGGCGCGCTAATACTCTTAACGATAGACTTAGAAGAGAAAAGCTCTCTCAAATGTATTCTTTTCAGCCATCTCATACTCCATCGACATCCAGCGTTCCCGCACAGCGTTCCTTTCAGCGCGTGTCCGTCAGTATTCCAGGACGGTTGATGCTGGCGACGCATGAGGAATTTCCTTGCGACGTCGTCGACATGTCGCCGGGCGACGTCAGCTTCGCCTGCGTCGGCCGGCCGCTCGTCGGCGAACGCGTCATCGCCTATCTCGATCATATCGGCCGTCTCGAAGGCATGGTCATCAGCCTGTCGAGCACCGGTTTCGTGATGTCGATCAACGCGACGGACCGCAAGCGCGAGAAACTGGCCGCCCAGCTTACATGGATCGCCAACAAGCACGAACTCGGCCTGCCCGAAGATCGTCGCCATGATCGCCTGGCGCCGCGCAACACCCGCTCCGAGATCACGCTCGACGACGGCCGGCGTTATGCCTGTCGCATCGTGGACCTTTCGCTGTCCGGCGCGGCGATCGATATCGACATCCGCCCCGCGCTCGGCACGCCTGTCCGGCTCGGCAACATGCGCGGCCGCGTCGTACGCCACTTCATGGAAGGCGTGGCGATCGAGTTCAATTCGGTCCAGTCACGCGATACGCTGACCGAATTCCTTTAAAAAGGCTCTCACGACGGCAATCCAGAAGCGCCCCATCCGGGCGCTTTTTTGTTGCGTGCCCTATCCTTTGCGTCCTGTTTCATTGCGGGACGGGCCAGGAAAAAGCCGCCTGTCTGTGCCGAAATGAACTTTCTTCAAAAAAAATGTGCCCTTTCGGCACTTTTTTCGAGCCCGAAAACCGGCCTCGATCAGCCTGATTTGGTCATGACGCAACGCAATGCGGTACCTTACCTTCCCTGTTTGCAACGGCCAATCGTCGTCATTGCGGGATTTCCGACGCTCAGTGGGCTGCTCCGCGGATTTCAAAAACTCCTTTATTCACGGATAGATAGCGGGAAAGCTCCGAGGAGCCAGGCGCTCGATAATCGGCATTTTACGAAAATTATCGGCAAATTCGGCTCGAATTTTGTGAAAGTTCGAGATGTATTTGATGTGTGTTTTAGGCGAATTGAATTCAAATAAGATATTGATTTTACTGCGAGATTTTGCGGTCGATCAAACCCTGTCTGGCAGTGTTCTCCTCACAACGGGGAGACATAAAAATGAAATACCGCAAGGGACTGGGCCTCGCCACCATCACCGCCGTCATGGCGATCTTTACCGCCGGAAGTTCTTTCGGCATGCCGGCCAACACGGTGCGCGTTCTCGGCCAGGCCAATCCGCCGCTCGGCCACTATGAATTCTGCAAGACCTATGTGAGCGAATGCGCCGCGACCTACAAGGACGCCGGCCCGCTCGCACTAACCGAAGACAAGTGGCGCACGCTTCTCGACGTCAACTACACGGTCAATTCCTCGATCACGCCGATGACGGATCAGGAAATTTATGGCGTCGAAGAGCGCTGGGCCTATCCCCGTACCGTCGGCGACTGCGAAGATTTCGTGCTTCTGAAGCGCAAGATGCTGATGGCGAAAGGTTTCTCGCCGTCCGACCTGCTGATCACCGTCGTGCTGCAACCGAACGGCGAAGGTCATGCGGTGCTGACCGTCCGCACCGATCGCGGCGACTTCGTGCTCGACAACATGCGCAACAAGGTCATGATCTGGTCGGATACCGAATACACCTTCCTGAAGCGCCAGGCGAACGACGATCCCGCCCGCTGGGTCAAGCTGCAGGATGGCCGCGCCACCGCCGTCGGCTCCGTCGGCCAGTAATCTCTCGCCTACCCATCGACGAAAAAGACCACGGCGATCCGAGTCGCGGTCAATGTGCAGGACTGAAGGTGGGCGCCGAAGGGATTACTGGGAGGCTGTCACCATCCCGGATCAAGCTTTATTTACGAAGCGTTAATCATAACGATCCAGACTGCTGCCAAATCGCTTGGCCGCGTTCGTATCCGCGTTCTGTCCCATTCCGGCGCTGGCGAATTACCTCTCGAATGAGAACATGGAGCGCGCGTCATGGCAGGTCCAGCCCGGAACCTCTCGGCTGCAGAAGAAGCGCCGCTCCTCTCCAACCGTTTCGTCTACCGGCTGGCGGCCGTCATCGCGGTCCTTGCTCTGTTGACGGCTGCGATCAGTGTCAGTGGCCATTGGTTCGGGCAGCGCATCGCGCTTGCCGGCCATACCGACAGCCGGGAAGAATTCCCGATCCAGATCGGCCAGGACAAGCTCAAGCTTCCAGCCAACACGATTCGCTTCCGCGACCAGCGTCAGGCCGGCGTTACCGAGCGCGTCGACCTCTATCTCACCTGGCCGGAACTCGAAGGTTATAGCCCAGGCCTGCGGTCGCGCTTCGATGATGTCGCTCAGTCTTCCTCGTTGATTTTCCTCCAATTATCCCAGAGCACCATGTCGCGCGACATGTCCGGCCGGCTGGAGCCGATCTATTCCAAACTGTTCGATGGCGCGCCGCAGCAGGCCGCCTTCGGACTGACCCTTCACCGGCTGCGCGCCGATTCAGGTTATGGCAGCGAGGTGGTTCTAACTGGCCAGGTCGGCGGCGCCCCGGATTACGCCGTGCGCTGCGTGCTGCCTGCCCCCGGCGACAAAGCCACCAGCGGCGACTGCCAGCGGGATATCCACATCGGGCAGGACCTGACGGTGCTCTATCGCTTCTCCAGCGTGCTTTTGCGGGACTGGCAACATATTGATGCCGCAGTTCGCCTCTTTGTCGAAAACCGGCTGGCGAAATAAGCCGCCGCGGACGGGTCGGGTCGAAGCCTGGGATGATGTCTAAAATGCAGCATATCGAGGTAAGCTGCTGTTCATCATAAACCTCTTGGTAACGCTAATCCCCTAGATTGAACGGTAACGGCCGTGGCGGGGGCGCGTCCGGATATTTGACTAATGTGATGCAAGCGATGAGTGCGGCAGTGTCGAAAAAAATGATATCTGCGTCCCTTTCCAAGGGTGATGCGACGGTCCCGGGACGGTTCCTCGGTTTTCTCTTCACGTTGGCTGTGGCGATTTCGATGTTTTCGACGCCTGCTGCTGCCGGTCCGAAATACGCCGGCATCGTCGTTGACGCCAAGACCGGTAAGGTTCTCTATTCCGAGGATCCGGACGGTCTGCGCTATCCCGCGTCGCTCACCAAGATGATGACGCTCTACCTCACCTTCGAAGCGCTTGAAACCGGCCGCATTAGCCTCGACACACAGGTTCCGGTCTCTGCTCACGCTGCAGCCGAGCCACCCTCGAAACTCGGTGTTCGCGCCGGCGGTTCGGTCTCGGTCGATCAGGCCATTCGCGCACTCGTCACCCGCTCCGCCAACGACATGGCCACGGCCCTCGGCGAATTCGTCGGCGGCTCCGAAGAACGCTTCGCCTCATTGATGACCAGTAAGGCGCGCGCACTCGGCATGACCCGCACCACCTACCGCAATGCCAACGGCCTGCCGAACACCGCGCAGATGACGACGGCACGCGATCAGGCCCGGCTCGGCATGGCGTTGCGCCAGCACTTTCCACAGTATTACGGCTACTTCTCGATCCGCAGCTTCAATTTCGGCAAACAGACGATCGGTAACCACAATCGCCTCGTCGGCACGGTCAAGGGTGTCGACGGCATCAAGACCGGTTACACCCGCGCCGCCGGCAGCAACCTTGCGACCTCGGCGCAGCTCGATGGCCGCTCGATCGTTGCCGTCGTGCTCGGCAGCCGCTCCAGTGCTGCCCGTGACGCGACGAT
>NZ_JALBGW010000064.1:0-26036 GCF_023006485.1 Neorhizobium sp. BETTINA12A | reverse complement strand
AGCCGGCTGGTGGCCGATCTCGTCGCCCGCGGCATCCTGCGCCGCGACGCCTCCCAGGCGGACGGCCGCCGTTCGCTGGTCGTGCGCACCGAACTGGGCGACGGCCTGCTGGCCGAGATCCGTTCCGTCAAACGCTCCCTGCTGGCACGTGTCCTGGAGGACTGGCCGGAAGACGAACTTCACACATTCTCGCTGCTGTTCGAAAAATTTGTATCGAGTTACGAAGAGGTCTTCGTGACGCCGGAAAAATCGCCGGACGACGCGCTCTCCGAGGCGTCTCCGCCAATGGCGTAGATTGCGCATAAATTGTACTCCAGTATAATTTCGGGTAGAGACTGGAGGCACGCGCATGAATGTTTCGATAGGTCCCCGCTGGGAAAAATTCATCGAGGAAGCCGTACAGGACGGTCGCTACGGCTCGGCCAGCGACGTGGTGCGCGAAGGCCTGCGACTGGTGCAGGAGCGCGAATCGAAGCTTTCGGCATTGAGGGAAACCCTGCGGCGGTCAATCGAGGCCGGCGGAGACGTCAGCGAGGAGGAACTCGATGCTTTTCTGGAAGCCGAATTCGAAAAGCTTGCCAAGGAAGGCTTTTGATTGCGCCAGCTTCGCCATCTCGGCAGCGCTCGCTTAGATTTCGCACAGATCCAAGCCTATATTACGCGAGAAAACGGCAACCCAGCCACGGGACGTGGCTTTGCGAGGCAAGTATGACGTTCCGCAAGCCCAGCCTCATCGAAATGATCGTCCAAGCATTTCTTTGTGCTTACCTCCTGATGCTCGTCGTCGATTACTTCGTAGCCTCGAAGGCGTCTGCATGCTGGCCAAACCCCGATAATACGCAGGGGTGCTATCCTTGGGGAGCGGAGGGCCTTTCCTGGACCTATGCGAACAAGGGAATCTACCTGGGATCATTGTTGGTCTGGGATGGTATCGTCGCGACGGCTATTTTTTCGCCCTTCGCTATGCCGGGTATTTGGACCGGACTGTTTGCCATCGCGATTATTCTTGCCGCAGGATTCTACAGCGCAGAATGGGTGACAAGGTTCTTGCTATAGCCGCTCCTGGCAAGATCAAAGCCGCACTCTTGAATGTCCGACACGGGGCCGTTTTTGGGCTTACGTTCTAAATGCCGAGGCCGTCGCCCGGCACATGCGAGACCCGCAGGCGGTCTCGGCCCAGATCCTTGGCTTCGTACATGGCGCGGTCGGCGCGGGCGAGCAGTTCTTCCGGCGTATCGCCATCCTGCGGGAAGAAGGCGACGCCCATGCTGCAGGTGGCGGTGACGCTCTGGTCGTCGATGACGATCGGCTTCGAGATCGCGGTTCGCAATTCCTGAAGTCGGCGCATCAATCCGAGTTCGTCGTGACTGACATTGCTGAAGACGATCGCGAACTCGTCGCCACCAAGGCGAACCAGAAGATCGGTGACGCGGACGCAGTTGACCATGCGCCACGACAGCGTTTTCAACACCTCGTCGCCGGCCGCGTGACCCAGCGTATCGTTGATCTGCTTGAAATTGTCGAGGTCGAGATAAGCGACCGTGACCTTGCGTTTCTCGCGGCGGGCTTCATGCAAGGCGCGGCTGAACTGCGCCCAGAACAGCGTCCGGTTCGGCAGGCCGGTCAGCGGATCGTGATGGGCCATGTGGTGAATGCGCTCTTCCGAGCGGGCGCGCTCGATAGCGATGCCGGCAATGTCGGTCGCCATCGCGGTCAGCTCGAGTTCGAGCTCGGTCGGTTCGCGCGGCGCGTCGGAATAGAGCCCGAACGTGCCAAGCACCCGCCCGTCAGCGCCCATGATCGGCGTCGACCAGCAGGAGCGAAAGCCGAATCTCAGCGCCAGTTCGCGATAATTGTCCCAGAGCGGATCGGTCAGCACGTCCTTGACGAAGACAGGTTCGCGCCGCCAGGCGGCGGTGCCACAGGAGCCGACCTTCGGGCCGATCTCGATGCCATCGATCAGTTTCACATAGGCCGGCGGAAGGCGTGACGCCGAGCCGTGACGCAGCCGGTCCGTACCTTCTTCGAGAAACAGGACCGAGGCCGTGACGTCGTCCAGCTCATCCTCCACCGTTTTGACCAGCGCATCCAGAACCGCCGTCAAAGGCTGGCCGCGAGCGATCATCTCGAGAAGACGCGCATGGCCGTGCCGGCGGTCGTCCTGGCGCTTGCGCTCGGTAATGTTGCGGGAAATGCCAACCAGGCCGACGACCTGGCCGTGAACATCGCGCAGCGGCATTTTGGAAGTGGTAAGCCAGAGCACACGGCCATCGCCGAGCTTGACGCGCTCCTCGCGACCGTCGATCGCCACGCCGGTCGACATGATCTCCTGTTCGACCAGAAACAGTTCGCGTGCGGTTTCAGGATCGAGAATATCGAAATCCGTCTTGCCGATCAGGTCGTTGCCTTCATGCAGCTTGCTGCTGCGGCCGGCTGCGGCATTGGCAAAGACGAAGCGGCCGCGACGGTCCTTTACGTAAATGAAGTCCGGGAGCTGATCGAGAAGGGTACGGGTTTCCAGTTCGAGCGTGACCAGGGCAACGTCGAGGTCGATATCGCTGTCGGTGGAAACGCGCAGGAGACGGCTGCAGAGCTCGTCGAGCGGATCGGGGGCAAACGTCAAGGGCATGCTATGCGACATGGGTCCCGCCATCCGAGTGCCTCCTTTTCATTTTCAACAGAAAATACGCGGGAACTCGCGCCAATTGCCCTATAGCATGACGGAGAATTCCTTATCGTTGCTTAAAATCATCGTGAAATTGCCATGATTGAAGCTTGGGCAGAAGTCTTTTTACTGAGCTGTCCAAGACTTTTAGCGTAATAACAATATAAAGGACTGGCATAGAAAATGCTTTATTGACGCCAGGAGGAGGCGCTGGATGATTTCGAGACGGGCGGCGTTGACGATGATCGCGGGTGCGGCGGCTGCCGGAACCTTGCCTCCCCGCGTTTTCTCCGCCCCACAAGGCTTTCCGTCGGTCGATCTGCGCGGCTCGATCGATGCCGGTGCGCATGGCGTCACCCCTGACGGTGGAGACAAGCAGAACCGCAAACTCGCAGAGATTATCGCCAAGGCGGCGCGCCAGAACATGCCGGTCTTCCTGCCGCCCGGAAACTACCCGGTGTCCAATCTCGACCTGCCCGAAGGTACGCGCATCACCGGCGTACCGGGCGCGTCGCGGCTCGTCTATTCCGGTGACGGGCGGATGCTCAGGGCCGACGGCGCACGCCGCATCGAGCTTTCCAACATCGTCATCGACGGAGCGAACCGCCGGCTCGACGACCAGAGCCCGGCGCTCGTCCATATGCGTGGCATCGGTGAGATCGTCATCGACAATTGCGAGATCATCGGTGCCCGCAAGACCGCCGTGCAATTCGAGCGCTGTGGCGGGCGGATCGAGCGGAGCCGGATTTCCGGCGCCGCAGAATATGGCCTCTATGCGGTCGAGGGCACTGGACTTTCGGTCACCGGCAATACGGTCTCCGACTGCGGCAATGGCGGCATCCTGATCCATCGGTGGACCAAGGGCGCCGACGGCACGATCGTTTCCGGCAATCGTATCTCCCGGATCGGCGCCACCAACGGCGGCACCGGTCAGTATGGCAATGCGATCAACCTGTTTCGGGCCGACAACGTGATGGTCATCGGCAACCAGATCTCGCAATCGGCCTTTTCGGCGATCCGCGCCAACAGCGCCTCGAACGCCCAGATCGCCAACAACACCTGCCTCGCCTCCGGCGAGACCGCGATCTATGCGGAATTCGCCTTCGAGGGCGCGCTGGTCTCGGGCAATATCGTCGACGGCGCGGCGAACGGCATTTCGGTCGTCAATTTCAACGAGGGCGGCCGGCTGGCGACCGTCGCCAACAACATCGTCCGCAACCTGAAGCCCACTGGCCCCTATGTGCTCGACGAAGCGATCTTCGGCGTCGGCATCAGCGTCGAGGCGGATACGGCAGTGACCGGCAATGTCATCGAGAATGTACCGCTCTGGGGCATGGCGCTCGGTTTCGGGCCGTACCTGCGCAACGTGCTCGTGAGCAACAACATCGTCCGGCAGGCGAAGGTCGGCTGCGCGGTGACCGTGGTCGAAGGGGCCGGCAGTGCGCTGATTTCCGGTAACCTGTTCGAGGCGATGAAGGACGGCGCGGTGATCGGTCACCGCTGGAAGACACCTTCCACGGCAGAACTCGGCCGAGGAGACGAGCAGGCCCAGGGATTCAAGCATTTGACGATCGAGAACAACCGGATTGTTTGACCGCATGATTCATCGAAAACTTTCATAGCAGTCCAATGCGGATTGGTCTTCCGTTTTGCGCGCCCTGCCCATAGCTTGCGGCCTGCATTTCAGGAGGGACATTGAATGCTGAAAATCTATGGTGTTTACCGCTCGCGCGCCACGCGGCCGCTCTGGCTTATCGAAGAGCTGGGTATTCCTTTCGAACATATTCCGATCATCCAGGGTTATCGCCTGCCCGAGCCGATGGCATCGGGCGCACCGGTCAACACGCTGTCGCCGGAATTCCTGAGCGTCAACCCGATGGGCTCGATCCCGTCGATGGACGACGACGGTTTCGTGCTGCACGAATCGCTCGCCATCACGCTCTACCTCGCCCGCAAATACGGCGGCGAGCTCGGCCCGAAGGATATCGCCGAGGAAGGCCAGATGGTGCAGTGGTCGCTGTTCGGCGCGACCAGCATCGAGACCCCGGCGCTGAAGATCTCCGCCACGATCGCCGGAGGCCGCGCCGAGACCGAGGAAGGCAAGGCGGATATCGAAGTGGCGGCCCGCACCCTGAAGCGGCCGTTCGACGTGCTCGAAAAGCACCTGTCCAAGAACGGCCACATGGTCGGCGGCCGCTTTACCGTGGCGGACATCAATGTCGGAGAAGTCGTGCGTTATGCGCAAGGATATGCGCCGCTGTTCGACAGCCGCCCGGCGTTGAAGGCGTGGATCGAGGCTGCCCAGGCTCGCTCCGGCTTCAAGGCAATGTGGGACAAGCGCACCGCCGAACCGGCGTAACGCTTTAATCCCGGCTTTTCGTGAGCGGCGGCAGCTCCGTCTTCAGCCACTCCCGGAAAGCCCTCACCTTCGCCGGCATCCTAGCGCCGGCGCGGGTGACGAGATAATGCCCCATGCCGGTATGTGCCCGGATCGCAAACGGTTCGACCAGCCGCCCCTGTTCCAGCGCATAGGTGGCGAGCGTATGCCAGGCGAGCATCACGCCCTGCCCCGCAATCGTTGCATCGAGGCAGAGCGAGGCGTCGTTGAACACATGGCGCGTCGCCATGCCGGCGCCGGACAATCCCGCCTCGTTCAGCCAGATCTCCCAGGAAAACATCGAGGGGCCGTCGATGATCGCTGGCAGTTTCAGGATATCCTTCGGCTGCTTCAGCTTTTCGGCCAGCGCCGGGGAGCAGACCGGAAACACCGTCTGCTCGATCAGCAGCTCCGCATCGACGCCCGGCCAGGTGCCTGGCCCGACGCGGATACCGAGATCGATATCGTCTACGCCAAGGTCCGCGAGCCTGGTCGTTGCATCCATGCGCAGGCGGATTTCCGGGTGCAGGCTCGAGAACCGGTCGAGCCGGTGGACGAGGAACCGGGCTGCAAACACAGGCGCGACGGAAATGGTCAGCAGCGCATCATCCTGCCGCCGACCGATCGCCACCGCTTCGGATAGCGCGTGAAAACCTTCGGTCAATCGCGCCAGCATGGGGCGGGCCGCATCGACCGGCATCATGCCCTTCGGCAGGCGTTGAAAGACCGGCTGGCCGAGTTGGGCCTCGGCCTTGATGACCTGTTGGCTGACGGCACCGACCGACACGCCGAGTTCGTCGGCAGCCGCCTGCAGCGAGCCCAGGCGCCCGACCGCCTCCAGCGCCCGCAAGCCGTTGAGATGCACGAGGTTGAGATTTGTCATATAGATTTTCTATAGTCTTCTTCTCAAGAATTCAATTGAAAATGGGAGCAAAAGAGCCGATATTGCCGTTGCAAATGGTAACAATTTGCGAGGTAACGGTCATGGTACCGCTGAAGATTTTCTTGAACCTGAAGGCTTGGTTAGAAACGCCCGAAACATTGACGGACTTGCAGTCGAACGACCCGTTCCGTCATCCCGACATCCGCGCGATGGACCTGCGGCAGCTCGCCGACCTGCCCTTCCCGCGCCCGCTTCGCGCTGACACGAATCGCAACAACGCGCCTCTCGCGAAATGCGCCTGATGCTCACATGATCCGCGTCCCCGAGGGGCGGATCATGTGGCTGACGTGAACCCGTATTTAGGCCGCCGTCTTCCGGCGTTAGACCGCGGTCGCGGCAGCCTGTTCGGCCAGGGCGCGCTGAACGGCGGGACGCTGTTTCATCCGCTCGTAGTGCGCATTGACCTTCGGAAAATCCGCACGGTCGAGCTTCATGTTGGCGAGCCAGTCGGTCATCAGGTAGAGATAGGCGTCGGCGACCGAATAGGTTTCGCCGAGCACATAGGGACCTTCGAGCAACGAGTCCTCGATCACCTGAAAACAATCGTGAAAGACTTTTGGTGCCTTGGCGGCCATGTCGTCGAAGGAGGACTGGTTGTCCGCCCAGCGATAACCGCGGCGCCAATGGGCGTAGGCGACATGCACCGTCGAGGCGATATAGGCGTTGAACGCCTGCATCTTGCCGAACAGGAACGGGTCGTCGAGCGGCGCCAGCTTCGCCTCGGGTGCGGCATGGGCGATGAAGGCGAGGATCGCAACGGACTCGGTGATGATACCCCGGTCCGTTGCGAGTGCCGGGACGCGGCCCTTGGGATTGATCTTCAGATAGGCTTCCGACTGCTGTTCCTTGTCGGCGAATTTCACCCATTTGATCTCGTAGGGAAGACCGGATTCGGCAAGCGCGATGTGGCTGGCCAGTGAACAGGCGTTGGGCGAAAAGAACAGCGTGTACATGAAAATCCTCCTTTGGACCGCGCCGTTCTAGCACGGTTTTTTCAGGTTAGAAGTCTCAAACCAGCGATCAACTGACGCCCGGCACATCCTCCAGCCGATGCCAAACCGGAATCCCGCGCTCGTTGGCGATCCGCACGTCGTTGTCGGCGCCCTTGGAGGCACCCGGCAGGCGCAGGACGCCCTCGCAGAGTTGCAGCAGACGACCGGCGACCGGGTGAAAGATCTCCTCGTAGAGGTCGTCGCCCACATGTTTTCCGCCGGCCGCATGCCAGACCGGCAGCGCCACCCATTCGCCGATCATCGGCACATGGCCGGCCTTGAACAGCGCATGGGACGGCGCTTCGAGCCGCGTGAGATTTTCGGCCATCTTCTCAGGGTCGTCTCCGGTGCCGGAGCGATAGGGGCCAGCGATCAAAATCAACATCTTCGTTTCTCCAAACTTGTCCGCGTTCATCGCGGAATTGCACGAATATGCCGAAATGCTTTACATCAATGGCATTTTCAGGCATGCTTGCGCTTATTCATGCAATTTCGTGCAGAGTCAAGAACCATGCTGACAAGCCAACGCAAGAGCCTCATCCTCGACATGCTGCGCCGGGAGGGGCAGGTCGTCGCCAAACGGGCGGCGGAAGAATTTTCGCTTTCCGAGGACACGATCCGGCGGGACCTTCGGGAAATGGCGGCGGAAGGGCTGCTGCGGCGGGTGCATGGCGGAGCGATGCCTGTCTCGCCCGACCTGCCGGATTTGTCCGCCCGGCGGGCGGTGTCGTCAGACGTGAAGCAGCGGCTCGGCAGGGCTGCGGCTGACATGGTGAAGCCGGGCCAGACGATCTTTCTGGACGGCGGCACGTCGACGGCCGAGATCGCCCGCGCCCTGCCCCGCGACTTTGCCTTCACGGTCGTCACTCACAGCCCGACGATCGCGGCGGAACTCGAACACCATCCGACAGCCGACGTGATCCTGATCGGCGGGCGGCTCTACAAACATTCGATGGTCGCGACGGGTGCGGCGGCGATGAGCCAGATCGCGCTGATGCGGCCGGACATCTTCTTCCTCGGCGTCACCGCCGTGCATCCGGCCCGCGGACTTTCGACCGGCGATTTCGAGGAGGCGGCGATCAAGCGCCATATTGCGGCATGCTCGGCCGAGACGATCACGCTCGTCACGGAGGAGAAGCTGGATGCGGTCTCGCCGCATGTGATCATGCCGGCTTCGGCCTTGTCGGGGATGATCGTGCAAAGCGGCATCGATGAGGAGCGGCTGGTGCCTTACCGGGCGCTCGATATTGAGATTCTTGAATTCTGATAGATATCTTAAAAGGATTTACCTATCACGCGCGCTCACACCCTCGATGTCGATGAGCTTCCCCAATTGAGACAAACGCTTGCCTGGGAGATACGCATGCCCCATATCCGTTAATCCGCCTAACAATTGAATGAGCCCTGTCCGAAGTAAAGAAGCCGCGGCGCCATCCGACCTATAAAGCTCAAAATCGTGCTCTTTTTTCAGGATCTCCATGCATTCTACCCAGAATGTCCCAGACCGTTCTACTTTATAGTTTATTGCTTCTGCATGTTTATGGACTACTGCTAGGACGGCGATTTCATCCGATCTCAAACTCGCTATAATATCCGCCCACATGAGGAACTCGTCGGCATATAAGCTCTCTTCAGCAGCTTGACCCGCGATCACAGCAGCCAGAAATCTTAGATTTCTTTTCGCTGCCCCCTCTTCTGCCGCTCTCATGTATCGGAATATTATTGCTGCGGCCTCGTCCTCGGAAACCTCTTCAAGAAATCTATCTCCTTGGCGAAGCTCCTCGATCAGAATTTCCCTAGCTGTTTCGGCGCGTTTACGAAGAAGTCGCTGAAGCACCATTCCGCCGGCCACACTAAACGTCCCAGCCCCGGCTATCGCTTTCGAACTGAGATAGTCACTAACCAAAGCCGTTATTATCTCTAGCGCCACAGCGTGTTCCTTGAGTGTTTCGGTTTAAGCAAACAGCGCGTCGGTCACCCTCACGTCACCAACATGGATGCCGTTCCAGTTCTTCATCGGCTTGTTGGCCATCGCCATCAGCTTTGTGTGCACCTCGCCGCCCTTTTCGAAATAGCGGGCGATGAGGGCGAAGATCATCGCTTCGGCGGCGCGGGTGGTGCCGTCCTCGCATTTCACTGCCATGGCGATGCCCTGATCCGGAAGCGCGGCGACGAAGACGCCTTCGGCGCCGGTCTTGGCAAAAATCTTGCCGGGCGCGATTTCCATCAGTTTGGTGCAGGCCCGGTTGGTGCCGGCGACGTAAAAGGGCTCGGCCATGCAGGCATCCATCAGCCGGCGCGAAGCTTTGGCACGTTCGGCCGACAGGGTGTTGCCGGTCGCCATCTTTGCAAAACCGTGGGCGAGGCCCTTCAGCGGCACCGCATAAGTCGGGATCGAGCAGCCGTCGGTGCCGCAGTTCTGGTGGCCGATGATGGCGCCGGTAAGCGTCTCCATCGTGCCGCGGATTTCGGCCTGCAGCGGATGATCGTAATCGATATAACCCTTCAGATTCATTCCCGTGTGCACGCAGGTGCAGACGAAGCCGGAATGTTTGCCGGAGCAGTTGTTGTGAAGTGCCGTCGGCGCCTCGATGGTGCGGGCCTGATGGATCAGCACCGCCTGTTCCGAGGACCAATGGGCGCCGCATTCGAGCGCGCTGTCGTCGCGGCCGGCCTTGCCGAGCATCGAAGCTGCCATCGCCACATGCGCGTCCTCACCGGAATGGGAGGCGCAGGCAAAGGCGAGTTCCTTGTTGCCGAAGCCATAGGCATCCGCCGCACCGCTTTCGATGAGCGGCAGCGCCTGCATGGCCTTGCTGGCGGAACGGGGGAAAACATGCGCGTCCGCCTCCCCGAACGAAAACAGCACCTTGCCGTCACCATCGACGACCGCGCCGAGCCCGCGATGGCGGCTTTCGACCAGGTTGCCTCTAGTGACTTCGACGGTAACGGGGTTTTGCATGGTCTGTCCTGAAATTGCCGGTTTCAATGTGCCTATCGTCTGGCGATATCACAGGCTCTTAAACGAGTCCGGCGGGATTTTCATGGGGGGCCGTATGAAATCGGTTAAGCGGTTGTTTCTGGTCATCTTCATCGTCTACCTGGTTCCGACCTTCGCGTCGGCAGGATTGTGGGCGATCAAGGACCGGCCGTCGGGCTGGCGCGATGCGCGCTGGTCGTCGGCGGGCATCCTGCCGAAGCCTGAGACAAGCAACGAAGCGGCAATCTACGTCTTCTCGGCGACGACGGGAGGCCTGAAGGGCGCGGTCGCGAGCCATGCCTGGATCGTCTTCAAGGAAAAGGGCGCGAAAACCTATACGCGTTACGACAAGGTGGGCTGGGGCAGTCCGATCCGCCGTAACGGCTATTCGCCTGATGCCTACTGGTATTCCAACACGCCGCAGTTCGTCACATCGGTGACCGGCTCGAAGGCGGAACTGCTGATACCCAAGATCGAGGGCGCGATCGCGGCCTATCCTTACGCCGAACCGGGCGGCTATACGATCTGGCCGGGACCGAACTCCAACACCTTCGTCGCCCATGTTCTGCGCACCGTGCCGGAACTCGACGCCGTGCTGCCGCCGCACGCAGTCGGGCGCGACTATCTGCCGGACGGCGAATTCATCCATGTGGACGACGACTGGCGCGACATACATCTGACCGTGCGCGGCCTCATCGGCCTATCGGCCGGCCTGCGCAGCGGTTTCGAGGTGCATTTCCTGGGCCTGGTCGCAGGCCTCGATTTCGCCAATCCCGGCATCAAGGTGCCGGCGCTCGGACGGATCGGGATTTAAGATGGCAGCTATGCATGAAATGCAAAACGCCCGCGGATGCGGGCGTTCGACATAACTATATGTCAGATGGCGATCAGAAGCCGACGGCCTGACGCGCAACCCGGCGGATATCGCCCTGGGCGATGCCGAGATCGTTGAGTTCGCGCGGTGTCATACGGCCCAGTTCGGCAACCGTCTGACGATACTTGCGCCAATTGTTGAGAGTGCGTGCGACGTTCATGATGGTTCCCCTTTCCTGGGATTTTCGAAGCCCAGCTGCCAGTCCTTGGCGCTCTCGTTTGCTTCGATGACGCTTATATAAGCTCATCAAACGTGCACTGAAAGCGCCCACTTAGCAGGCCACCTATGCGAGGGGCGCATAGGTATTCTCATATTAGAAATAATGAAAAATGAAGAGCCGCCGGCCAGTAAAGCGGCTTTGAATGAAGGGCCATAAAATGGAAAAGGGCCGCTCGAGGCGACCCTTCCATGAGTTTGGTCCGGTTGAACGAACCCGGGGCGCTTCGTGAGCTCCCCGAAGGAAGATGAGGTTCAGGCCGAGGGTTGCCCCGTCAAGACCGCCACCTTTCCATTGCCCGTTACACAGACCGAAATCTCACTAGACATTGGATCACCTTCCTTTCACTACGTTGACGATGATTAAAAGGTAGGGGCCAAAGCCTGAGTCTGCAAGCCACGTTATATAAACGATCGCGAATTTAATTGAGTTGCGGAAGCGACCATCCGCCCCTAGAATTCGCCAGCTTTGATCGAGGCAGATTCTCCCCTTCAGCTCAACGTCACAACGATCTTGCCGATTTCCATCAGCTTGTGGGATCGGAGATCAGGCTGCGTCCGCGATATCCAGCCGGACGGAAAGCCCAACTTTCCCAGCCAATTCAACGAGTGCGTCCAGACTGAAATTTGCAATCCTGCCCCGCAGCAAGTCGTTCAGGCGCGGCTGAGTGATGCCGAGGCGAGCCGCGGCATCCTTCTGGGTCACATTCCAGTTCCGGACCTTCTGCTCGATCGCAATCAGCAGGGCCGAACGCATGGACATATTGGCCGCTTCCGCCGGGGTGTCTTCCAGTGCGTCCCAGACATTTGAAAAGCTCTGACGTTCCATAGGTCCAATCCAATCAGATCTGCCGCAGACGCGCGGTGGCGATATCCAGATCCCGCTTTGCCGTCTGCTGCGTCTTCTTCTGAAATGCATGCAGGACGTAGACGGCGTCCTCTATTTTGGTCACGTAGATGATGCGAAAAGCGCCCGCCTCGTCGCGGATGCGGATTTCCCGCACGCCCGCTCCGATCGTCGTCATGGGCTTCCAGTCGCTCGGCTCAAGGCCGAGTTGAATTTTGTGCAACTGGACGCCCGCTTCCTTACGGGCGACCTCCGGAAAGTCCCGCAGCTGCTCCAGGGCATCACCGAGAAAAACGACCGGCTTCATCACTTATACCAAAGCTGATATAATTTGACAAATTTGTCAAAGGGTCACCACGATCTTGCCGATATGGCTGCTGGTTTCCATCAGCTTGTGGGCTTCGACGACGTCCTCGAACGGCAGGACGGAGTGGATGACCGGGGCAACCGTTCCGTCCTCCAGGAGCGGCCAGACCTGAGCCAGAAGATCGTCGCGGATGGCGCGTTTTTCGTCCGCGGTGCGCGGGCGCATGGTCGAGCCGGTGACCGTCAGGCGCTTGACCATGATCGGTGACAAGTTGACCTTTTCGGCGATGTTGCCGCCGAGGAAAGCGATGATCGCCAGGCAGCCGTCCTTGGCGAGAACCGAGAGGTTCTTTTCAAGATAGGCCGCGCCGATCATGTCGAGCACGACATCGACGCCCCGGCCGCCGGTTTCCGCCTTGATGACCTCGGCAAAGTCCTCGGTCCTGTAGTCGATGCCTTTCACGGCGCCGAGCTTTTCGCAGGCCTCGCATTTTTCCGTGGAGCCGGCCGTCGCGTAGACCGTCGCGCCGAACGCTTTGGCGAGCTGGATGGCAGTGGTGCCGATGCCGCTGGTGCCGCCGTGGATGAGCACGCTTTCGCCTTCGGTCAGGCCCGCCATCTGGAACAGATTGGCCCAAACGGTGAAGAAGGTTTCCGGCAGCGCCGCGGCCTTGACTGCGTCAAAACCCTTCGGCCAGGGCAGCGCCTGGCCCGCCGGCACGACGCAATATTCCGCATAACCGCCACCGTTTGCGAGCCCGCAGACCTTGTCGCCGAGCTTGAATTCGCTAACGCCCTCGCCAAGCGCTACCACTTCGCCGGATATTTCCAGGCCGAGGATCGGGCTTGCATCCTTCGGCGGCGGATAGGCGCCCTTGCGCTGCTGCACATCGGGACGGTTGATGCCCGCCGCCTCGACCCTGACCAGGATTTCGCCCGGCCGCACCGCCGGCAGCGGACCGTTCGCGATGGTCATCACCTCCGGCTCTCCGAAGGACGGCAGATCGACGAAACGCATTTCGGTGGGAAGCGGCATGGAAGGACTCCTCTCAGAACCAGCCATCGACTTACGGCCGGCGTCGGGCACTGACTTAGGACAGTCCCCGGCTGATAGGAAGGCGGCGTTCCGCCGCCTAGGTCATTTTGTCTCGCCGAAACTCGCGAAAAACAGACCGGCTTCGTTTTCCTTGGCCTGCGCCTTGACGGTGGCGATTTCCGCACCAATGCGGCCGACATCGTCGAGCAACAGGCCCTGGGGCAGTTCAAGCACGCCGATCGAGCAGCGCAGCAACGGGAAATCCCGCTCCGTGCCGGAGCGGTCGTGACCGCGGATCTTGCCGGCAGCACGCTCTTCCGGGGAATAGAGTTGGACGACGTCGTCGTGGAAATCGGAGAGCAAGCGCCCGAGGATTTCATTGAGTTCCTCACGGGTCCAGTCGCAAACACCGATGAAGAAGTCGTCGCCGCCGACATGACCGAGGAAGTCGCCATCGGAGAAGAAATAACGCTTCACCAGGGCGGCAAACAGCGAGATCGCATGGTCGCCCATCTGGAAGCCGTAATGATCGTTGAACGGCTTGAAGTTGTCGAAGTCGCAATAACAGAAGAAGCGGGTCTCGTCGTCGTCGCGGCCGGTCTCCTGCATGAAATCGCGGATGGCGCGGTTGCCCGGCAGGCCGGTCAGCGGGTTCTGATCCTGGGCGATCTTCAACTGCTTTTCGTTGATGACCTTGATCAGCGAGGCGGCCGAGACGACCCCCGCATACCGCATGTTTTCGGTGAGGATGACGCAGGCGCTGTTTTCCATATTGGCAAATAGGGTCATCAGTTCCTCGGCTTCCGCATCCAGCCCGACGATCGGGGCGCGGTCGACGAAATGCGAGATCGAGCGTTCGTAGACCTTGTTCTTCAGGAGATCGCGGCCGAAGGGCTGATAGATATATTCCTTGAGATGGTATTCGTTGATGACGCCGCGCGGCTCGCCATTGGCATTCAGCACCGGGAAAAAGGCCTGGCGCGGATTGCGGCGGAACAGGTCGAAGACGCTGTCGATGCTCTGGTTCTCATAGACGGTCGGCAGGTGTTCGATCTGCTTGCGGATGAGGATTTCGTCGAGCGACTGACTGGAGCGACGGGTACGGCCGATATCGGCGAGATAGGGGAAGGACGGCTGCAGTTCGGACACGAAGGTCGTCGGCCGGGCAATGAACCAGCCCTGGACGAGATCGACGCCGTATTCGCGGCAGACGAGAAATTCCGCTTCCGTCTCGATGCCCTCGGCAATGACGCGGATGCCGAGCACGTGGGCGATGCTGACGATGTTCTTGACGAGGTGGCGCTTGCGCGGGTTCTTGTCGATGCCGGCGACGAAATGGCGGTCGATCTTCAGATAATCGACCGGATAGTCGCAGAGCAGTTTCATTTCGCCATGGCCGACGCCGAAGTCGTCGATCGCCAGCTTGAAGCCTTCCTTCCGCATCTGGGTGACCAGATCGGCGAATTCCGGCACGCTGGTATTGTCGAAACGCTCGGAGAACTCGAAGCAGACGGAGGACGGGGCGATATTCGCCTTGCGCAGGTGCTGCACGACCTTTTCGAGGAAATGTTTGCCGTGGCGGATCAGCCGGACGTCGAGATTGAGGAACAGCGTCTGGGACGAGAAATCCGGCAAGCTGGCGAATTTCGCCAGCGCCCGGGTTGCCATCATCTGTTCGAGTGCCAGAAGCTGGCTGGTCTCCTGGGCCTCATCGAGCAGTTCGAGCGGTGAGGAGAAACCGATCCGTTCCTGGCCGCGCAGTAGCGATTCATAACCGAAGACGGAACCGGTGCCGACTTCGACGATCGGCTGGAAGGCATTTTCCAGAACCAGTTTTGCCAGGGTGACAAGCTGATCGCTCGCATACCGGCGGAAAACGCCCGGTTCCAAGATGGCCGCAGACGACATTACTCATTACTCCACTGCGCAATGGCCTAAAACATGCCTAAAACACGAATGTCAGGTTCCCGGAAATTGGTCAAAAATACCTTTCCCGAACATGAAGCTTGGATGAAGGTTTTGTGACGATAAAAGGCATTTTTATGCGGTATTTGAAAGACTTAACCGCAACCTGAACGTGCTTCAGGCCTTGACCGCAAGCGCCAGCGCAATCAGTGCCCAGCCCTGTATCGTGAGATCGATCGCCAGGAACAGGCCGAGAATCCAGAGGGTGTTGACCGGCCAGCCGAAGGCGATGACGAGACCCGCAAGCCCTGTTATGACGCCGCCGAAAATGAACCATCCGGAACTTCGCATCGGCCGCATCTTGAGCCCGATCCAGAGGCGAAAAATGCCCGCGACGATCAGCGCCATCGCTATGAAGAAGGTAACGATGGCGGCGGTCAGCGCCGGATTCCAGAAGGCGAGCAGACCGGCAATGGTATAGAGGATGCCGCTTGCCGCCCAGAACAGGATATGATCCCAGCTTTTCACCTGGAAAGCATGGACGAGATAGGCGATGCCACCCGTCAGCATCATCATGCCAATGTAAAAGACCGACGCGACGGTCGCCACCAAGAGGTTGGCGAGGGCGAGAAAACCGAGGATCAGCAACAGAATGCCGAGGGCCAGAAACCAGCCCCACTTATCACGGACCGTCGCGACCGACGGCGTATCCAGACCAAACGTCATGGCCAACCCCCTTTTGCAAGAACCTCACCCGAACATTAAGGGATAAGATGTGGAGTAGGCTTGATCCGGGTCAACGGTCTGACAGGTCGATCATGCGGCATCGTGGAGCGGGCGGGCGCGCTCGATCCGCTCAAGCTCCCTGGGGTCGTGCATCGCTGCCCACAGATCGTTGCGCCGCTGGATATTCAGCCAAAAATCTGGACTGTTGCCGAACACCCGCGCCAGGATCAGTGCGGTCGGTGCGGTCACGCTCCGGCGGTCGTTGCAGAGTTCATTGACATGCTTGCGCTGCACACCCATGGCTTGCGCCAATGCTGCCTGAGTGAGGCGCATAGGTTCCATGAACTCTTCGACGAGAATTTCGCCGACCGTTACCGGTTTACGCGTGGTCGTCAGCATGCTGCACCTCACCTATAGCTATGGTCATCGAGATAAAGGTCACGGGCCTCTCCCTTGGCTCCGTCCCAACGAAATACCAGCCGCCATTGCCTGTTGATCCGTATCGAACAGAAGCCATCGAGATTGCCCCGCAGCTTCTCGAAATGGTTGCTCGGCGGCACCCGTAAGTCCTGATCCGTTGTTGAGTCATCAATCATCTGAAGCTTGCGAAACAGTCGGCTTTCTATGTCCGAGGGAATTTTCTTCGCGTGTGCGTCAACAACAAAAAAGTCACGAAGCCACTCGTCCCGAAAGCTGATAATCATCCGCCACTCCCCGTGAACCTATGTACCACCCTTCGGTACAAAACGTCAACGACGCGTTTTTGCGACAGGAAGGTTCGCAATCGCTTCTTGATTGCCAAGGCGATCGAAAATAACTCACTCTGGAGACCATGCCGCCCGCGAGGAAAATGCCTGCCATGACCAAACCCAATATCCTCATCGTCATGGTCGACCAGCTGAACGGGACGCTGTTTCCCGATGGGCCGGCTTCGTTCCTGCATGCGCCGAACCTCAAGGCGCTTGCCGCGCGCGGCGCCCGTTTTGCCAACAACTACACGTCCTCGCCGCTCTGCGCGCCGGCGCGTGCCTCGTTCATGGCGGGCCAGCTGCCGAGCCGGACGCGGGTCTACGACAATGCCGCCGAATATGTTTCGTCGATCCCGACCTTCGCGCATCACCTGCGCCGCGCCGGGTATTACACGGCGCTTTCGGGCAAGATGCATTTCGTCGGGCCGGACCAGCTGCACGGGTTCGAGGACCGGCTGACGACCGATATCTATCCCGCCGATTTCGGCTGGACGCCGGACTACCGCAAGCCGGGAGAACGGATCGACTGGTGGTACCACAATCTCGGCTCGGTGACCGGCGCAGGGGTTGCCGAAATCACCAACCAGATGGAATATGACGACGAAGTCGCCTTTCTCGCCAACCAGAAGCTCTATCATCTCGCCCGCGAGCGGGACGATGCGAAGCGTCGGCCCTGGGCACTGACCGTCTCCTTCACCCATCCGCACGACCCCTATGTGGCGCGGAAGAAGTTCTGGGATCTCTACGAGGATTGCGAGCACCTGCTGCCGGAGGTCGGGCCGATCCCGCTCGAAGACCAGGACCCGCATTCGAAGCGGATCATCTTTTCCTGCGACTACAAGAATTTCGACGTGACGGAAGAGAATGTCCGCCGCTCGCGAAGAGCCTATTTCGCCAACATCTCCTATATCGACGAGAAGGTCGGCGAACTGGTCGACACGCTGACGCGGACACGGATGCTGGACGACACGCTGATCCTGTTCTGCTCCGACCATGGCGACATGCTCGGCGAGCGCGGGCTGTGGTTCAAGATGAACTTCTTCGAGGGTTCGGCCCGCGTGCCGCTGATGATCGCCGGCCCGGGCGTGCCCTCTGCCCAGCATCTGGCACCGGTTTCCAACCTCGACGTGACGCCGACGCTCTGCGACCTCGCCGGCATTTCCATGGACGAGATCAAGCCCTGGACCGACGGCGAGAGCCTGAAGCCGATGATGGAAGGTGTTCCGCGCACGAGCCCGGTGCTGATGGAATATGCCGCCGAAGGCTCTTATGCGCCGCTCGTCGCCATCCGTGAAGGCAAGTGGAAATATGTCCATTGCCTGCTCGACCCGGACCAGCTGTTCGACCTGGAAAGCGACCCCAAAGAGCTCAATAACCTCGCCGACGATCCCCACTTTGCCGAGGTCGTCGCCCTGTTCCGGCGCCAGCGCGAGGAGCGGTGGGACATGGGCGCCTTCGATGCGGCGGTGCGCGAAAGCCAGGCCCGGCGCTGGGTGGTCTACGAGGCGCTGCGCAACGGCGCCTATTATCCCTGGGACCACCAGCCCTTGCAGAAAGCGTCGGAGCGCTACATGCGCAACCACATGAACCTCGACAATCTCGAAGAGTCCAAACGCTACCCGCGCGGAGAATGAGATGAAAGCCCAACCGATCGCCAGCCATTTCATCGACGGCGAATATGTCGAGGATACCGACGGCACCGTCATCGAAAGCCTCTATCCAGCGACCGGAGAGGTGATCGCGCGGCTGCATGCGGCAACGCCCGCGATCGTCGAGAAGGCAATTGCGGCGGCCAAGCGCGCCCAGCCGGAATGGGCGGCCATGAGCCCGACCGCCCGCGGCCGCATCCTCAAGCGCGCCGCCGACATCATGCGGGAGCGCAACCGCGAGCTTTCCGAACTGGAGACGCTCGATACGGGCAAGCCGATTCAGGAAACCATCGTCGCCGACCCGACTTCGGGCGCCGACAGCTTCGAATTTTTCGGGGGTATCGCAGCGGCAGGACTCAACGGCAGCTACATTCCGCTGGGGCAGGACTTTGCCTATACGAAACGGGTGCCTCTGGGCGTCTGCGTCGGCATCGGCGCCTGGAACTATCCGCAGCAGATCGCCTGCTGGAAAGGCGCGCCGGCGCTGATCTGCGGCAATGCCATGGTGTTCAAGCCCTCGGAAAACACGCCGCTCGGGGCGCTGAAGATTGCTGAAATTCTCATGGAAGCCGGGTTGCCGAAGGGGCTCTACAACGTCATCCAGGGCGACCGGACGACCGGGCCGCTGCTGGTCAACCATCGCGATGTCGCCAAGGTGTCGCTGACCGGCTCGGTGCCGACCGGCCGCAAGGTGGCGGCAGCGGCGGCCGGAAGCCTCAAGCATGTGACGATGGAGCTCGGCGGCAAGTCGCCGCTGATCGTCTTCGACGACGCAGACATCGACTCGGCGGTCGGCGGGGCGATGCTCGGCAATTTCTATTCGACCGGCCAGGTCTGCTCCAACGGCACCCGCGTCTTCGTGCAAAGGAGCATCAAGGAGACATTCCTCTCCCGCCTCAAGGCACGCACCGAAAACATGGTGATCGGCGATCCGATGGACGAGGCGACCCAGATCGGCCCGATGGTCTCCTTCGACCAGCGCCAGAAGGTGATGAGCTATATCGAAAAGGGCAAGGCCGAGGGTGCCACGCTCATCACCGGCGGCGGCATTCCCAACCACGTCACCGGCGAAGGTTACTACGTGCAGCCGACCGTGTTCGCCGACGTCACCGACGAGATGACGATCGCCCGCGAGGAGATTTTCGGCCCCGTGATGTGCGTGCTCGATTTCGACGACGAGGCCGAGGTGATCGCCCGCGCCAACGGCACGGAACTCGGCTTGTCCGGCGGCGTGTTCACCAGCGATCTCACGCGTGGGCATCGAGTGGCGGATCAGTTGGAAGCCGGGACGCTGTGGATCAACACCTACAATCTCTGCCCGGTGGAAATCCCGTTCGGCGGCTCCAAGCAATCCGGCTTCGGACGCGAAAATTCGCTGGCCGCACTGGAGCATTATTCGGAGCTGAAGACGATTTATGTGGGAATGGGCAAGGTCGAGGCGCCGTATTGATGTTCACCACGGCTGTCGTCGCGCAAGTCCGCCCCCCTCTGGCCTGCCGGCCATCTCCCCCACGGGTGGGGAGATTGGCTGGGGGCGCAGGCTTCCCCAGACAAAAAGCCGTGCCGACGGAAGCAACGTTTATGTGGCACGAAGGTCGAGCCGCTTGTGATCTCCCCACCCGTGGGGGAGATGGCCGGCAGGCCAGAGGGGGGCGGATAGAGCACGACCTCACGATAATGTCTGGAGAATACTGACATGCTTCAGGCAGATTTCGTCATCATCGGTTCCGGTTCGGCAGGCTCGGCCATGGCCTACCGCCTGTCGGAGGACGGCAAAAATTCGGTGATCGTCATCGAGGCCGGCGGATCCGATTTCGGGCCGTTCATCCAGATGCCGGGCGCTCTGGCCTGGCCGATGAGCATGAAGCGCTACAACTGGGGTTATCTTTCCGAGCCCGAACCGAACCTCAACAACCGCCGCATCACCGCACCGCGCGGGAAGGTGATCGGCGGGTCGTCGTCGATCAACGGGCTTGTCTATGTCCGGGGGCACGCCGAAGACTATAACCGCTGGGAAGAGCTTGGGGCGACCGGCTGGGCCTATGCTGACGTGCTGCCCTATTTCAAGCGCATGGAGCATAGCCATGGCGGCGAGGAAGGCTGGCGCGGCACGGACGGGCCACTGCATGTAAAGCGTGGGCCGGTGACCAATCCGCTCTTCCATGCCTTCATCCAGGCGGGCTCCCAGGCCGGTTTCGAGATGACGCAGGACTATAACGGCTCGAAGCAGGAAGGTTTCGGGCTGATGGAACAGACGATCCATAACGGCCGGCGCTGGTCCGCCGCCAACGCCTATCTGCGGCCGGCGCTGAAGCGCAAGAATGTCGAATTGATCTATGGGCTGGCGCAGAAGATCGTCATCGAGAACGGCCGCGCCGTCGGCGTCGAGATTTTTCGCCGCGGCGTCAGCGAGACGATCAAGGCCAACCGCGAGGTGATCGTCTCGGCCTCCTCGTTCAACTCGCCGAAACTGCTGATGCTCTCCGGTATCGGGCCGGCGGACCATCTGAAGGAGATGGGCATAGAAGTCACGGCCGACCGGCCGGGCGTCGGCGCCAACCTGCAGGACCATATGGAATTCTATTTCCAGCAGGTCTCGACCAAACCGGTATCGCTCTATTCCTGGCTGCCCTGGTTCTGGCAGGGCGTGGTCGGCGCACAATGGCTGCTGTCGAAGGGCGGCCTCGGCGCCTCCAACCAGTTCGAGGCCTGCGCCTTCCTACGCTCAAGCGCCGGGCTCACGCAGCCTGATATCCAATACCATTTTCTGCCGGTAGCAATCTCCTACGACGGCCGCGCGGCGGCGAAAAGCCACGGATTCCAGGTGCATGTTGGCTATAATCTGTCGAAATCGCGCGGAAGCGTGACGTTGCGATCGCCCGATCCCAAGACCGATCCGGTGATCCGCTTCAACTATATGAGCCATGCGGAAGACTGGGAGAAGTTCCGCTATTGCGTGCGGCTGACCCGAGAGATCTTTTCCCAGAAGGCATTCGACCAGTATCGCGGGCCGGAAATCCAGCCGGGCGAACAGGTCGAGACGGACGACCAGATCGACGCCTTCCTGCGCGAGCACCTGGAAAGCGCCTATCACCCTTGCGGCACCTGCCGCATGGGCCGCGCCGACGATCCGCTTGCCGTGGTCGACCCGGAATGCCGGGTGATCGGCATCGAGGGCTTAAGGGTCGCGGACTCGTCGATCTTCCCGCATGTGACCTATGGCAATCTCAACGGCCCCTCGATCATGACCGGAGAGAAGGCAGCCGATCATATCCTCGGCAGGACGCCCCTGCCCCGCAGCAATCAGGAACCCTGGGTCAATCCGCGGGCGATGGTGAGTGATCGGTGATCAGTGGCGCAGAACGTAAGGTACGCGAATTCCCGGCAGATTTGCAGGAAAGTCCTTCGTGTTCCTTGTGACGAGCAGCATTGAATGAATATCCGCGCTCGCCCAGATGATCGCATCGGGTAGCTTCATCTTATGCCTCTGGCGAAGAGCCACAGCCCGCTCGGCAACCGCATCGTCGAGCGCGATGATATTCAGAGCATTCAGGAATTCTCGGGTTGCCGCAGCAAGATGTGGAGGCACGCCGACGAGCACCTCCATCCACGTCACAATGCTGATGCATGGATTTCCGTATCGTTCAAATTCCTCACGCCCTTCGGGTACGGAGTTCAGATAATCGACAATAATATTCGTATCGAGAAGGGCGCTATCGCTCACCATTCACCGCGGACTTTTCGTTGAAAATCCAAGCCGTCCACGGCGCGATCACCCCACAGGCCAAAAGCTTCAGCTCTCTTTTGCTTGTCACTTTTTTGCAGAAAATCCCGCACAGCACGCTCGATCAGAACAGACCGAGATATGTTTTCCTTCTGCGCCAGACGGTCCAGTGCCTCGACTTCAGCTTCTGGCAACTCAACAACGGTCTGCAAGTCAGCCTCCACAGCCATGATTGATCGATAATACTAAAAATGATGCGACGAAACCAGCCTACAAGAACCGGATCCACCTGCCGCCAGCTACCACCGTCTCTTGAACGTCAGCCCCGCGATCGAACGTCAGTTGACGGCCATCAGCGCCACGGCCCTGTCGACGATCAGGCGGTTGAGGGCGCGGTAGTCGCCGTCGAAATGGTGGCCTCCTTCGCGGGCGAGCACCTGGGCGCCTGGGATTTCCCTGACGGCAGGGCAGCCGCTGTCCTTTTCCTTCAGCCCATAGATGCACTGGATCTTGGAGGGCTCGACCTTGCGCAGGTCGTCGACAGGATCACCGTGGCCGGTGCCGCGCATACCGAGCCAGCCGCCCACGTCGATCTCGAAATCCGCGTGATGCGACAGCGCCAGAAGCGAAACAAGCGTAATCACCCGCTTGTCGGCCTCCGGCAGAAGCCGATAGGTGGCCGGCAGGACATTGGCACCGAAGGAATATCCGATCAGCAGGACATTATCGACGTTCCACCGCTTTCGGTAGGAGGTCATGATCCGCGAAAGATCGGCGGCGGTCTGTTCCGGCGTCCGCTCGCTCCAGAAATAACGCAGCGCATCGACGCCGACGACCGGGATGCCCTCTTCCTTCAGATAGGCGCCGAGCTGCTGGTCGATATCGCGCCAGCCGCCGTCGCCGGAATAGATGATCGCCATCGTGTTGTGCTTCGGCGTCGCGTGGATCGGCACGATCGGCAGATTGAGCGGCGAAGCGGAATGGGCGAGCCTCCGGGCGATGGCCGATATATTCTCCAGCAAGGCGACATCCGCGCCCTCAGCCGTTTCGCGGAACTCGATCGCGGGATGGATCTCCTTTAGTTCTTCGGCATGGATGCGACCTGCCGCGTCGGCTGACGGACTGAAGACGACACGGATCGGATTGGGGAGGTCGCCTTCGGTCAGGCCGTAGACCGTGCCGCCGGGAACGGGCGTCTTGGGGGCCGGCGTGCAGAGAATGGTCGATAGCGGGATGGTGGTCTGGGGATCGATGGCGAGGGTCTCGGCGATCGTCGAATCCGGTGTCTGGGCGGCGATCGCGAGCGCCAGCGTCGCGCCGGCACCGATCCCTGCCACGACCGGCGGGTGATAGTTGGCAATGTCGGCCGAACGGTGCAGCTGATGCGACAGGGTCTCGATATCGGAGACCAGGTACAGGCAGTCGTCCCGCTCTTCTTCGAGCGCCGCATAATATCTGCGAAGATCCACGCCAACCACCAGCGCACCATGCGCGGTCAGCACCTCGGAAACCTGCTCTTCGCGATCCGTCCAGCCCTCGCCATCCGAAAGCAGCACCACGACGCCGGTCGCCTTGCCTTCGGGGAAGGAGATCCGGTCCGTCGGAAGGCTCTTGGTCTTCAGGGCCGGCTCGGAGACGATATTGAAGATGGCAGCGGCCAGCGTGATACCGGCAAAAACAATCGGCAGAAGCCTCATTTGCGAAGGATGCCCTTCAGCCCGCCACCGATCAACATGGTAATGTCGAGCATCGAAACGACCGGCATGCCGCGGCCGGAGACGACCAGATACCGCGGCTGCCATTCCGGATCGAACTTGGCCTTGAATGCCAGCACGCCCTGAAAATTATAGAAACGCTCGCCGCTCCTGAATATCCGTTCGCCCACATGGTTCCAGAGCGGCGCCTTGTTGTGGGTCGAGAGACCGGCAAGCGGCGCCATGCCGAGATTGAGCGTACGGAACCCTTGCGCCTTCATGTGCTCCATGATGCGCACGAAGAGCAGGTCCATCATGCCGCGATGGGTATCGGGAATATGCCGCATCAGGTCGATGAAGGCATCGCCGTCGGACGCGACCGAAAGGATATTGGCGAAGGCGACGATGCGGCCTTCGAGGCGGATGACCGCGACCGGCCCGGCCGCGACATATCGCGGCTGGAACGTGCCGAGCGAAAATCCTTTTTCGGCAGCGTTCTGGGCCTCGAGCCAGGTACTGGAAACGGCAAGCAACTCATCGAGGACAGCCGGCACGTCCTGCGGCTGCAGCATGGAGAATTGCAGGCCGTCGCGTTCGGCACGGTTGATGGACCGGCGCAGCTTCAGCCAGGCGCCGCCCTTGAGATCGAATTTGGTCAGATCGACGACCGCCTGTTCGCCGAGTTTGTAGGGCTTCAACCCGGCTTCGACGGTGACCGGCAGGAAATCCGGGGAGACCTGATAGAAAACAGCGCGGCAGCCCGCCTGGCGGGCATGTTCCATGAATTTCAGCGTCAGGCCGGACCAGGCCTTGCGACAGCCGACAGGGTCGAACAAGGCCACCCAGGAACGGCCCTGCTGGGCGTACATGATGAAAGCCTTGCCGCACTCGGAAAACAGGATCTTCTTGTCGCCGAGGCGCACCAGGCCGGCACTGGCATTCGGCTGGGTGGCGAGGATTTCGATGGCGCGGTCCATATCGTCGTTCGCCGGCGGCTTGCGGCAGCGTCGCGGGCGCCGCAGCCGGTTGGTGGCGAATGTGCCGATCAGCAGCGTCAGCGCCAGACCGGTCGGCGCATGAATATCGCTGTTCGACAGAAGCAGGCTCCAGCCGAGCCTCGCCAGGCTTTCCTCCAGGAAAAGATTGACGCCCAGCGAAACCACAAGCAGGGCCAGACCGAATGCCAGGAGAACGCCGGTATCTGGGGTAAGGCGGTCAATCAGTACCCTTCCCATCGACACGGCAGTTTGAGCAGAATGCTTTGCCGGCGAACCGGAAACCGGCTCGGAGGTGTCGTCGAGTTGGGCAAAATCTGCCATAGGTTACCCGTCACAGAAAGAACTTTACGCCAGCGTTCGTCAGGGCCTGCGCCCGTGAGGTTCATACCCGTTCATTGCAAATCAAAAATTGACGCATATCAATTTTGAAAAACTTTTCGTGATTAAGGTAAAAACGTCACGCAATAAATGCAATCCGGACGGTGTTTAGTTGAAAGATTACATCGTATTCGGTGTAACGGGTTTGAAATTATCGCCGCCAAAGCGAATAAGCGAATGCGAATATAGGTCTTCCCTCCATGACTACCCCCAATCGAAGGTCCAGGATGTTCCGCCGCTCCCGCGTCATGCGCGGCTCCTGGCGCGTCTGGAAGCCCCGGATCGTTTTCTGGATCGGCGCGATCGCGATCGGTGTCGTCAGCGTCGGCTTCGCCCGGGCCGCGGACGAAGCCCATCGGCTTTTCGATGTCCTGACCGGAACCGGGACCTACGGTTTGCTGCTGCCAATTGTTCTGACACCCGCCGGCTTTACCCTCTGCGCCTGGCTGGCGATCCGCGTGTTTCCGAACTCTCAGGGAAGCGGTATCCCGCAGGCAATCGCCGCGCGGCATCTCCATGACGATGCGGACAGGCTCGGACTGCTATCGCTGAAGCTTGGCGTCGGCAAGATCGTGCTGACCGTCGTTGGGCTGCTGTCCGGTGCTTCGATAGGGCGCGAAGGGCCGACGGTTCAGGTGGGTGCCTCGATCATGCTCGCCGCCGCCCGTTTCGGCGGAATGGCGCAGGCCCGGGGCCTTATTCTCGCCGGTTCGGCCGCCGGTATCGCCGCGGCCTTCAACACGCCGCTCGCTGGCATCGTCTTTGCGATCGAGGAGATGAGCCGCACCTATGAATCGCGCTCGAACGGCCTGGTCCTGACCGCGGTTATCGTATCGGGCCTCGCGGCGCTCGGGCTGGTCGGCAGTTATACCTATTTCGGCGAGACCTCGGTCATGGCGGCGTCACGCCTCGACTGGGCGATGGTGATCGTCTGCGGCGTCTGCGGTGGAGCGCTCGGGGCCGGCTTCAGCGCCGCT
>NZ_JALBGW010000063.1:0-26043 GCF_023006485.1 Neorhizobium sp. BETTINA12A | reverse complement strand
TCTGGCCGCGTCGCTGACCGGCGGCATTGCCGGGCGCTTCGATCGTGGCCGGACGATCGAGATCGAACTGTTTTTCGGCGGGCTGTCGTCGGCGGACGAGCAGGCCGTACTGAACGGCGAAAACCGGATCGCGGTGAAGGCGGAGAATGGCGTCTGGGAGGTGATCGGCTTTGCCGATGCCGAAGAGATCAGCCCTAACCGCTGGCGTCTGTCGAACCTGTTGCGCGGGCTGGCGGGGACCGAGGACGCCATGCGGGCCGGCGCGGCTTCAGGGAATGCCGTCGTCGTGCTCGATGAGGCGGTGGTGCCGCTGGGGCTTGCGGCGGACGAACGCGGCCTTGCCCTGAATTGGCTGGCGGAAAGCTTAGGGCAGACGGGCGGACGGTTCGGCCCGCATGTCTTTTCGGGCGGTGTGCGTGCCGAAACGCCGTTATCGCCGGTGCATGTCCGCGCAGAACGGCAGGCGACCGGCGATGTCCGGCTGACCTGGGTGAGGCGCGGAAGGATCGAGGCGGACGGCTGGGACAGCGCGGAAATCCCGCTAGACGAGCCGGTCGAAGGTTACCGGCTGGAGCTTCTCGACGGCGCTTCCGTCAAGCGCGCGATCGAGGTCGCCGGGCCGGTTTTCATCTATCCGGCGGCCGACGAGATCGCCGATTTCGGCGGACCTCTGGCAAGTCTTTCGCTGCGGGTCCGGCAGGTGGGCCGAGCGGTTCCGCTCGGCGTTCCGTTTGAAACGGTCGTTATGTTCTAAACTGAAACAAGGAGATAAGCATGGACGGCATGAAGGCATGGTACCAGTCGAAGACTGTCTGGGGTGGATTGATCGCGGTCGCCGCCGCGCTCCTGCAGGTCATGGGAATTACGCTCGGAGCGGATATGCAGGCCGATCTCGCAGACATCGCGGTGACGCTTGCGGGTGCCGCCGGTGGACTTTTTGCGATTTATGGGCGTGTCGCGGCCCTGAGCGGAATCAGGGGAAAATAGCCTCCTGAAGGAAAGCGTTACGGACCATTCATTTGCCATTCAGCCGCCTTTAGCTACATAATCCATCACATGCTTTGGACTTGAATCCTGTTTGTCTTGTGAGTGGAAATTGTAACCATGGCGCGACTGCCAATCATCGCGATATTGACCGCCGGCCTGGCCGGTTTCTCCGGCTTCGTGCCGGAGAAGGTCTCCGCGCGTGATTATCTCGTCCTCGTCGCAGGCGATTGCGGGTCGGCTGCGTCTCGCGTGGTGCGGGAAACCGGCGGCGAGCTTCTTTCCGCTCAGCCCTCCTCCGATGGCCAGACCTGCGTCGTGACGGTGCTCGTCCAGGGCGATGGCAATCAAAGACCGCGCAAGGTGACCGTCAGGGTTCCGATGTAAGGCGGGGTCGGCGGCATCAGTCGCCGGCATATCATTCGAGGGGCGGTGCATGCGCATTCTGGTGGTCGAAGACGACGTCAATCTCAATCGGCAGCTCTCCGACGCCCTGAAGGAGTCGGGTTATGTGGTCGATCAGGCCTTCGATGGCGAGGAAGGCCATTATCTGGGCGAAACCGAGCCTTATGACGCGGTGATCCTCGATATCGGCCTGCCGGTCATGGACGGCATCACCGTCGTCGAGAAATGGCGTGCCGGAGGCAAGGGCATGCCGGTTCTGATGCTGACCGCCCGTGACCGCTGGAGCGACAAGGTGGCGGGCATCGATGCCGGGGCCGACGACTATGTCGCAAAGCCCTTTCATGTGGAGGAAGTGCTGGCCCGTGTTCGGGCGCTGATCCGCCGGGCGGCGGGGCATTCGTCCTCTGAAATCGTCTGCGGGCCCGTGCGGCTCGACACCAAGGCTTCCAAGGCGAGCGTCGAAGGCGTCGCCCTGAAGCTCACCTCGCACGAATTCAGGCTGCTGTCCTACCTGATGCATCACATGGGGCAGGTCGTTTCCCGCACCGAGCTTGTGGAGCATATGTATGATCAGGATTTCGACCGCGATTCCAATACGATCGAAGTTTTCGTGGGCCGGCTTCGCAAGAAGCTCGGAGTCGACCTCATCGAAACGGTCCGCGGACTCGGCTACAGGATGCAAGCGCCAAACGATGCGCGTTAAATTCCGAATGATCGGACCAAGATCGCTGACTGCCCGCGTGCTGCTTCTGGCCACGCTGTGGTCGGCGCTGGCTCTGGTGGTCATTTCGATCGTCATCTCGCAGCTCTACCGGCAATCGGCCGAGCGCGCCTTCACCGACCTCCTGCGCGCCCAGCTCTATAACGTCATCAACTCGATCACGATCGGCGACGACAACAAGCTCGCCGGCAGCCCGCAACTCGGCGACCTGCGCTTCTCGCAGCCCGAGACCGGCTGGTACTGGATCATCGAGCCGCTCGGCACGTTTGCGGCGACGCCGCTTTCCTCCTCCTCGCTCGGCACGTCGAACATCAGCGTGCCGTCGATCCTGGCGGTGCCCTTCAACAATCGCTACGAGCGCTTTTACCCGGCCATCGACGCCTACAAGAACCATGTTCTGGTCGCCGAGACGGAGGTGGTGCTCGATGGCGAAGGCCGCGCCGCGCGCTTCCGCGTCTCGGGCAACCTCGCGGTCGTCGAGGAGGATATCCAGGCCTTTACCCGCAGTCTCTACATTGCGCTTGCCGTTTTCGGTTTCGGCAGCCTGGTCGTCAACGGCCTGGCGATCCTTTACGGATTGCAGCCCCTCGACGGCGCGCGGCGCTCGCTCGAAAGGGTCCGGCGCGGCGAGGCGGAGCGGCTGGAAGGCGAGTTTCCACGCGAGATCATGCCGCTTGCCAGCGACATCAACGCGCTGATCGAAAGCAACCGCCGCATCGTCGAGCGGGCGCGCATGCAGGTTGGTAACCTCGCCCATTCGCTGAAGACGCCGATCGCGGTTCTGCTCAATGAATCGCGTGCCGTGGAAAAGGTGCAGTCGGACATGGTGCGATCGCAGGCGGAGGGGATGCAGGCGCAGGTGCAATCCTATCTGAACCGGGCGCGCATCGCCGCCCAGCGCGAATCCCTGCTCGCCCGGACCGAGCTCGAGCCTGTGCTGGAACGGCTGGTCAGGGTGATGCGCCGGCTCAATCCGGAAAAGGAATTCCACCTCTCGGTTTTTCCGCCGGGCGTAGCGCTTGCCATGGAACAGCAGGACGTCGAGGAGACTATCGGCAACCTGCTCGAAAACGCCGCGCGCTTCTGCGAGACCGGGGTGTGGATCACCGCCACGCCGACATCCGGCCCTCAATCCGGCGAGGGCGAAACTGCGCGGCGCTCCTGGGTCGAGGTCTCTGTCGAGGACGACGGCCCGGGACTGGAGCCGGATCAGATCCGCGAGGCGATGAAACGCGGCAGGCGGCTCGACGAGAGCAAGCCGGGCGCCGGGCTCGGACTTTCGATCGTGCGCGAGATCACCGGCGAGTATCAGGGTTCGGTCGAGCTGACGCGCGGGACGCGCGGTGGCCTCAGAGCGCAACTTCTGCTTCCGGGTGTCGCCAAGGAAGCTCCCTGATTGTCGCAGGTCTCGTACTCAGCCCTTCGGGACTGTTGCCGATCGGCAACGCTGGCCTATTCCCTGCCTTTGGTTATGGACGGATGGATCGCCTGCTATATCTTTGCCCGAACGGACCTTCCTATGATCGTCTGCTAATGTGCGGGAGACTGAACGATCGCCGGATTTGTATGTTTTCCCAGTGACGCCATAATGATGCCATGCCGGGACCGGACCAGTCTCGGCACGATTTCCGAAGAAAGCGAGCCGCGACCGGTTTCCGACACGATGCGATTATTGAACCTCCGAAATACCGTTTCATCGCTTATGGTTGCTGGCCTGCTGGCCGGCTGCGGCACGACTTCGGCAACCGGCCCCGGAGGTGCACGCGGCCTGCTTTCGCCGCGGCCTTCGCCTTCGACCTCCTATATTTCCGCTCTTCAGGGGGGCATCGTCGGACGGAGCGGCGCGACGCTTTCGGCAAGCGACCGGTCACGCGCCCTCGAGGCGGAATATCGCGCCCTGGAAGGGGCAACCGGCGGCGAAGCGGTCACCTGGAAGGGTGACGACGCGAACGGCCAGGTGGTCGCCAACGCTCCCTATCAGGTCGGCACCCAGAACTGCCGCCAGTATCGCCATACGGTGACCATGAATGGCCGCGACATGACGGCGCGGGGTGCTGCCTGCCGCAATTCAAACGGCACGTGGACGCCGCTCACCTGATTTCCTCTGCTGCTGTTTGACATGGGTCATGGCCGCCGGATCGGATTGAGCCCATATGAGGCTTGAACTTGCGGCCAAACGCCTCAAATTCGCGTCAACTCCGGCTGCGCTGTTGGAAAGCACGAGCCGTTGCAGTAATGGGCCACTATGGTTTTATGGATCATCCTCGCAGCTCTGACGGCGGCCGTTGCGGCAATCCTCATCCTGCCCTTCGCCCGAGCCACCAAAACAGCGTCCGCTGACCGTGCCGGAGAGGTCGCCGTCTATCGTGACCAGCTGGCCGAACTGGACCGGGACCGAGCCCAGGGCCTGATCGAGCCGCAAGAGGCCGAATACGCCCGTGCGGAGATCGGCCGCCGGCTGCTGGCTGCGGCCGGTGCCGGGCAAGCCGAAGGGATTACCGCTCCGAAGACGCGCAAACATCGGCTCGCCACCGCCGTCGTAACGCTGGTTCCGCCCGTCGTCGGGCTCTGCCTTTACCTGGCGCTCGGCAATCCAGGGCTGCCGGACCAGCCGCTGGAAGCGCGGCTTGCCAATCCCGGCAACAATGTCGCGCTGTTGGTCGCCAAGGCCGAGCGGCATCTCGCCGAAAACCCCAATGACGGTGCCGGCTGGGACCTGCTCGCGCCGATCTATTTGCGCTCCATGCGGCTCGGCGATGCTGAAATGGCCTATCGCAACGCGATCCGTATTCTTGGGGCCAGCCCGGTCAGGCTCGCGGGGCTTGGCGAAACGCTTGTCGCGTCGAATGACGGGATCGTCACGGAGGACGCGCGTTCCGCCTTCGAGCAGGCGGTGAAGCTCGATCCGGACAATCCACGTTCCCGCTTTTATGTCGGCCTCGGCTTGGAGCAGGCGGGCAGGGCGGCGGAAGCAAGGGCGCAGTTCGAGACGATCGCAAAAGCCTCGCCGGCCGACGCGCCGTGGATGCAGCTCGTCAACCAGCATATCGCCAAGAACGGCGGCACCATCGTGCCTGGGCGCGACACGGCGCAGGCGCCGGGAAATCCGAACCAGGCGGATGTGGCGGCAGCCGAAACCATGTCGCAGGGCGATCGTCAGGCGATGATCCGCGGCATGGTCGACAGCCTTGCGGAACGGCTGAAGCAGGATCCGAACAATCTCGAGGGCTGGGTGAGGCTGGTGCGCTCCTATTCCGTGCTCGGAGACAAACCCAAGGCAGAAGCGGCGTTGAAGAGCGGCCTCAAGCAGTTCCCGTCATCGGGAGAATTGGTGGCGCTGGCCAACGAGATGGGGCTTGCCGTCGAAGGAGTGGCCCAATGACGCGCAAACAGAAACGGCTGGCGGTGATCGCGGGCGGCATGAGCTTCATCCTTGTCGCGGTGCTGCTCGTCATGTTCGCTTTCAGCCAGTCGGTCGCCTATTTCTTCATGCCGGCCGACCTTGCCAAGGCGGACGTCAAGCCCGGTACGCGCATCAGGCTTGGCGGGCTGGTGGCCGAAGGCTCGGTGAAGCGCGGCCAGGGCTCGACCGTGAGCTTTACTGTGACGGACGGCACCGGCAATGTGCCGGTCACCTATACGGGCATTCTGCCGGACCTGTTTCGCGAAGGCCAGGGCGTGGTGACCGAAGGCGCGTTCGATGCGGCATCCCATGGTTTCGTGGCCGACAGCGTGCTCGCCAAGCATGACGAAAACTACATGCCGAAGGAAGTCGCCGACCGGCTGAAGGCGCAGGGCGTCTGGAACGAAGGCCAGGGGAAGCAGGGTCAGGCCAATCAGGGAAAACCCGGCGGTGCCAAGGGAGCGGTTACGCAATGATCATCGAGATCGGCCATTACGCGCTTGTGCTGGCACTTGCGACTTCCCTTCTCGTCTCCGTCCTGCCGGTGATCGGTGCAAGGCGCGGCGACGTGGCGATGATGGCGCTGGCGCCGACCGGAGCGCTGGTGCTGTTCGCCCTCGTCGCCTTTTCTTTCGGCGTGCTGACCTGGGCCTATGTGGTCTCTGACTTCTCGGTGATGAACGTCTGGGAGAATTCCCATTCGCTGATGCCGCTGATCTATAAATTCTCGGGCGTCTGGGGCAATCACGAAGGTTCGATGTTGCTCTGGCTGCTGATCCTGGTGTTCTTCAGCGCGCTCGTCGCTGTCTTCGGCCGCAATCTGCCCGATACGCTGCGGGCCAATGTTCTCGCCGTTCAGGCCTGGATCTCGACGGCATTCCTGTTCTTCATCCTCCTGACCTCAAATCCGTTCCTTCGCCTCAACCCGGCGCCGGCCGAAGGGCAGGACCTTAACCCGGTGCTGCAGGATTTCGGCCTGGCGGTTCATCCGCCGCTTCTTTACCTCGGTTATGTTGGTTTCTCGGTGTGCTTCTCGTTCGCCGTTGCGGCGCTGATGGAAGGCCGCATCGATGCCGCCTGGGCCCGCTGGGTGCGGCCGTGGACGCTGGCGGCCTGGACCTTCCTCACCGCCGGCATCGCCATGGGCTCCTACTGGGCCTATTACGAACTCGGCTGGGGTGGCTGGTGGTTCTGGGATCCGGTTGAGAACGCCTCCTTCATGCCGTGGCTCGCGGGCACGGCGCTCCTTCATTCTGCGCTGGTCATGGAAAAGCGCGAGGCGCTGAAGATCTGGACCGTGCTGCTGGCGATCATGACCTTTTCGCTGTCGCTGCTCGGCACCTTCCTGGTGCGGTCGGGTGTGCTGACCTCGGTGCATTCGTTTGCGACCGATCCGACCCGTGGCATCTTCATCCTCTGCATTCTCGGCATCTTCATCGGCGGCGCCTTCGCGCTGTTTGCCTGGCGGGCGCCGATGCTGAAGGCGGGCGGCATTTTCGCGCCGATCTCGCGCGAGGGCGCGCTGGTGCTCAACAACCTGATCCTGACGGTGGCGACGGCGACGGTGCTGACCGGCACGCTCTATCCGCTGATCCTCGAAACGCTGACCGGCGAAAAGATCTCGGTCGGGGCACCGTTCTTCAACATGACCTTCGGCCTGCTGATGCTGCCGCTGCTGGTCGCCGTGCCGTTCGGGCCGGTGCTCGCCTGGAAGCGCGGCGATCTCCTGGGCGCCCTGCAGCGGCTCTATGCCTTCGCCGGCCTGGCGCTGGCTGCAGGCCTTGCCTTCTTCTATATCCAGAATGGCGGGCCGGTTCTGGCGATCTTCGGCCTGGTGCTCGGTTTCTGGGGTATGATCGGTGCGTTCGCCGATCTCTGGTATCGCGGCAATTTTGCTAAGGTCGGGCTGTCGGTCGGGCTGAAGCGGCTGGCGGGCCTGCCGCGTTCGGTGTTCGGCACGGCGATCGCCCATTTCGGGCTCGGCGTCACGGTGCTCGGTATCTTTGCTGCGACGACTTTCGGCACCGAGACGGTGGTCGAGATGAAGCAGGGCGCTACCGTCGATATCGGCGGTTATTCGCTGACCTATGACGGGCTGCGCGATGCGGTCGGGCCGAACTATACAGAACAGCGCGGCCATTTCGCCGTCAGCCGCGGCGGCGCCCAGGTGGCGGATGTCTGGTCGTCGAAGCGGCTCTATACGGCGCGGCGCATGCCGACGACGGAGGCCGGCATCCTCACCTTCGGGCTCAGCCAGCTCTATGTCTCGCTCGGCGACGCGATGGACAGCGGCGGCATTGTGGTGCGCATCTGGTGGAAGCCGTTCATCCTCTGCATCTGGGGCGGCGCGCTGGTGATGATGTTCGGCGGGTTTGTTTCGCTGACTGATCGGAGACTGCGTGTGGGCGCGCCGAGCCGCAAGGCGAAACCGGTCAAGGCGACGCTGGAGGCTGCGGAGTGATGGCGAACTCACGCACATCACCCCCCTCTGCCCTGCCGGGCATCTCCCCCTCAAGGGGGGAGATCGACTCGTTGCAACGTCTTGCCCATAGCGAACGTAGAGATCGGAGCGATGCCGACGCGTCTTGCCAATCTCCCCCCTTGAGGGGGAGATGCCCGGCAGGGCAGAGGGGGGTATTCTGGGTCGCTCTTGCAATGATTTTGGCTCTCCTAGCCCCCCTCCCGGCCTTCGCCGTCAACCCCGACGAAGTGCTCTCCAACCCGGTGCTCGAACAGCGCGCCCGAAATCTTTCGGCCCAATTGCGCTGCATGGTGTGCCAGAACCAGTCGATCGACGACTCCAATGCGGAGCTTGCCCGCGACCTGCGCGTGCTGGTGCGGGAGCGATTGACGAACGGCGACACGGACGATCAGGTGATCGACTACGTCGTGTCTCGCTACGGCGAATTCGTGCTCCTGAAACCGCGCCTCGGTGCCAAGACGATCATTCTCTGGGCAACACCCATCCTGCTACTGCTGGTCGGTGCAATCGCGATACTGGTTTTCGTCCGCACCCGTCCAAGCCAACGCGCAGTTGCGGTGCTTTCGGCCGAGGAGCAGGCGCGTATTGAAGAGCTTCTGAAAAAGTAGCTGCCTGAAACAGGCACGCTCGAACATTACGAATATTTCATTCGTCCGCCACCTGCAGTTAACCTCAGAGCGCCTATATCTTTGTCATCCACCGCTTGGCCAACCTCCGGCCATCATGACTGAAGAGAAGAAGGTAGCTTAAAACATGCGCAATATCGGACGTCCCTCTCTGAAGACCGTCTTGAAGACCACCACGGTTGCTGGTCTTGCCGCGGTCATGCTCTCGAGCGGCATCCCGGCCCAGATCACGCAGTCCTTTGCTGCTCCGGTCAGCGTCACCGCACCGCAGGCCCCGAGCTTTGCCGATGTCGTTTCGGCTGTTTCTCCCGCCGTCGTTTCCGTCCGTGTCCAGTCCGATGCCCAAGCCGTTTCCGATGACAGCAGTTCGTTCAGTTTCGGCGGACGCGGCTTCGATCAGCTTCCCGACGACCATCCGCTGAAGCGGTTCTTCCGTGAATTCGGCGGCCAGATGCCGGGCGCTCCGGGCGCTCCGGGCGACCGCAACAACCGCAACCAGGATCGCGCCGATCGCAACGGTCCGCGGGGCCAGGACAGCAATCGTCCGCACCGCCTGCGCCCGACCGCCCAGGGCTCCGGGTTCTTCATCTCCGAAGACGGCTACGTCGTCACCAACAACCACGTCGTTTCCGACGGCTCGGCCTACACGGTCGTTTTGAACGACGGCACGGAACTCGAAGCCAAGCTGGTCGGCAAGGACAGCCGCACCGATCTCGCCGTGCTCAAGGTCGACGCCACCAGCCGCAAGTTCACCTATGTCAATTTCGCAGACGATTCGAAGGTCCGGGTCGGCGACTGGGTGGTTGCCGTCGGCAATCCGTTCGGCCTCGGCGGCACGGTCACCGCAGGCATCGTTTCGGCCCGCGGCCGCGACATCGGCTCCGGCCCCTATGACGACTACATCCAGGTGGATGCGGCCGTGAACCGCGGCAATTCCGGCGGCCCGACCTTCAACCTCTCGGGCGAAGTGGTCGGTATCAACACCGCGATCTTCTCGCCATCGGGCGGCAACGTCGGCATCGCCTTCGCAATTCCGTCTTCGACCGCCAAGGATGTCGTTGCCAACCTGATGAAGGACGGCAAGGTCGATCGCGGCTGGCTCGGCGTGCAGATCCAGCCGGTCAACCAGGATATCGCCGACTCGCTCGGCCTGAAGGAAGCGTCGGGCGCTCTCGTCGTCGCTCCGCAGGAAGGCTCTCCGGGCCAGAAGGCCGGCATCAAGGAAGGCGACGTGATCACTGCCGTCAATGGCCAGCCGATCAAGGATGCCCGTGATCTCGCCAAGCGCGTTGCCGCGTTCGGCCCGAATACCAAGGTCGAGGTCGATCTGTGGCGTGACGGCAAGGCGCAGAAGATCCCGGTCACGCTCGGCAACCTCCAGAGCGACGAAGCCGCCAAGGCCGAGCCGAAGCAACCCGATGCTCCGGCACCCTCCAGCGACAAGGCGCTTGCCAGCCTCGGCATCACCGTCGCTCCGGCCGAGGACGGTTCCGGTCTCTCGGTCACCGATGTCGATCCGGACAGTGAAGCCGCTGCCCGCGGCCTGAAGACCGGGGAAAAGATCGTCTCGGTCAACAACCGCAAGGTCACCAGTGCCGCCGACGTCGGCAAGGTTCTCGACCAGGCCCGCAAGGACGGCCGCACCCGCGCGCTGTTCCAGGTAGCCGGCGAAGGCAATAGCAGCCGTTTCGTTGCCCTGCCGATCAATGAAGGCTGATTTCTAAAAAGTAGGTCGCAAGATCGAGGGCGCCGCCGGCAACGGTCGGCGCCCTTTTTCCTTCCATGGAGCGTGTGATGGAAACGGATACCCGATATTCCGCCGGTGCCGCAGATTCCCGTAGTGCAAAGGCGGGCGCGGACGCTATTGTTCCGCACATGAAGATTCTGGTGATCGAAGACGACCTGGAGGCCGCGGCCTATATGACCAAGGCCTTTCGCGAGGCCGGGATCGTGGTCGACCATGCGAGTGACGGCGAGAGCGGCCTGTTCATGGGGACCGAAAATTCCTACGACGTGATGGTCATCGACCGCATGCTGCCGCGCCGAGACGGGCTGTCCGTCATCAGCGAATTGCGCAAGCGCAGCATCAATACCCCGGTGCTGATCCTCTCGGCGCTTGGCCAGGTGGACGACCGCGTAACCGGCCTGCGCGCCGGTGGCGACGACTACCTGCCGAAACCCTATGCCTTTTCCGAGCTGCTCGCCCGCGTCGAAGTGCTCGGCCGCCGCAAGGGCACCCCTGAACAGGACATGGTCTACCGGGTCGGCGATCTGGAACTCGACCGGCTGTCGCACGAGGTGAAGCGCGCCGGCAAGGAAGTGCTTCTGCAGCCGCGCGAATTCCGCCTGCTCGAATATCTGATGAAGAACGCCGGCCAGGTGGTCACCCGCACCATGCTGCTCGAAAACGTCTGGGATTATCATTTCGATCCCCAGACCAATGTCATCGACGTGCATGTCTCCCGGCTGAGATCGAAGATCGAGAAGGACTTCGAAAAGCCGCTTCTGAAGACTATTCGCGGCGCCGGCTACATGATCAAGGACGAGGGGTAAGCCGAGTTGCTGGCACGTGCCCGCCTGATGTTCCGCTCGACGGCCGTGCGGCTGTCGGCGCTCTATATCCTGCTCTTCGCCTTGTGTGCGGCATTCCTGGTCATTTACGTGACGGCGATGTCCGAACGGTTGTTGGCGCAGCAGACGCGCCAGTCGCTGCAAGAGGAAGTGCAGGAGATACAGCGCGCCTATGAACGAGGCGGCGTCAGCCTTCTCCTGCGGATGATGGAGCGGCGAGCCCGCCAGCCGGGCGCCAACCTCTATGTGATCGCGGGGCCAAACGGCGAAATGCTCGCCGGAAACGTCGCCGCGGTGCAGCCCGGCGTGCTCGACGAGCAGGGCTGGACGGAAATTCCCTTCACCTACGAACCCTATACCGAATCGGATCGACCTGGCCGGCATCTCGCCACGGCGAACGTGCTCCGCCTCGACAACGGCCTGCGGCTGCTGGTCGGTCGCGATCTCGGCGACCCGAGCCGCTTCCGCGGTATCGTACGCCGGGCGCTGATGGTGGCGCTGGCCATCATGGGCGTCGGCGCGCTGGTGATCTGGTTCGGCATTGGCCGCAATGCGCTGAAACGCATCGACCGGATGTCGGCGGCGAGCCAGAAGATCATGGCGGGCGACCTTTCGCAGCGCCTGCCGGTCGGCAAGTCCGGCGACGAATTCGATCGGCTGTCGGATTCGCTGAACGCCATGCTCGGACGCATCGAGAAGCTGAACGAGGGGCTGCGCCAGGTTTCCGACAACATCGCCCACGACCTCAAGACGCCGCTGACGAGGCTGCGCAACAAGGCGGCCGATGCGCTGGGCGAGGATCGCGCAGATGTGCGCCGGACAGCCCTCGAAGGCATCATTGCCGAGTCCGACCAGCTCATCCGCACCTTCAACGCGCTTCTGATGATCTCCCGTGTCGAGGCGGGATCGATCGCGGCGGAAATGTCGGATGTCGATCTGTCGGCGATCTCCGCCGACAGCGCCGAGCTTTATGAACCCGCGGCTGAGGAAGCGGGCCTGTCGCTGACGACCGAGCTCGAACCGGGGCTCGTGGTCCACGGCAACCGCGAACTCATCGGCCAGGCGATCTTCAACCTCCTCGACAACGCCATCAAATACGCCTCCGAGGCAAAGGACGCGGCGCATATCCGCGTTCGCCTCGCGCGAAGCGATGGCACGCTCAGGCTCTCCGTCTGCGACAACGGCCCCGGCATTCCGGCCGACAAGCGCGGTGAGGTGACCAAGCGGTTCTTCCGCCTGGACGAAAGCCGCTCCAAGCCCGGCACCGGCCTTGGCCTCTCGCTGGTCGAGGCGGTGATGGAACTGCATGGCGGCTCGCTGGAACTCTCCGCCACCGACGAGGCGAATACCGCAGCGCCCGGCCTGACGGTCACCATGGTCTTTCCTGCGCCGAAGCCCTAAGTTTCGCCAGGGAAGAATCACGGGAGGTGCCAGTGTCGGAGACCGGAAACCGGCTCGATGCGGTCAAGGCGGAGGTGATCCGCCCGCTGAACCAGACGGAAACCAAGGCGGCCTTGGCGGCCTTGAAGGATATCGGCAAGTCCGAACCTTCCGTCGCGGGACTGCTTGGCAAGGATAGCCCGCTCAAGGATTTCATCACCGCTGCCTTCACCCTCTCACCTTACCTGCGCGACATGGCTGTCATCACGCCAAGGCTTTTGACGATCGCGGTTACCGAGCCGCTGGAGTCGACGCTGGAGCGATTGGTGGATACGGCCCGCCGGGCCTGGCAGAAGACGGACGGCAAGGCACCCTCCGAAAACGAGGTGATGACTGCGTTGCGCGCCGGCAAGCGGGCCTTGAGCTTCCTCGTCGCGCTTGCTGATCTCGCCCGCATCTTTTCCGCCAGGGACACGACGCGCTGGCTGAGCCTCTTTGCCGAAGCCTCCGTCGCGGCCGCGATCGACCACCTTCTGGTCGCCGGTCACGATAGCGGTAAGCTTAAGCTTGCCGACCTCGAAGAACCGAGCAAGGGCTCGGGCCTGATCGTGCTCGGCATGGGCAAGCTCGGCGGCCGCGAGCTCAACTATTCCTCCGACATCGATATCGTCGTCTTCTTCGACCCCGAAACGGGCATCCTTGCCGACCCGCTCGACGGGTCGGAAGTCTATGGCCGGATGATGCGCCGCCTGATCCGCATCCTGCAGGAACGCACGGCCGACGGCTATGTGTTCCGCACCGACCTGCGCCTGCGCCCGGATCCCGGTTCGACGCCGCTCGCCGTCTCGCTCGATGCGGCGCTGATCTACTACGAGGGCCGCGGCCAGAACTGGGAGCGGGCGGCCTTCATCAAGGCGCGGCCGATCGCCGGCGACATTGCCGCTGGTGAAAATTTCATGCGGCTGCTCACCCCCTTCGTGTTCCGCAAATATCTCGACTATGCGGCGATCGCCGACATCCATTCGATCAAGCGGCAGATCCATGTGCACAAGGGCCATGGCGCAATCGCCGTGAAGGGCCATGACGTCAAGCTCGGTCGCGGCGGCATCCGCGAGATCGAGTTCTTCGCCCAGACCCAGCAGCTGATCGCCGGCGGCCGCATGCCGCCCTTGCGGGCGCGCGAAACGGAGGTGGCGCTGAAGGCGCTCGCCGAGGCCCGGTGGATCGCGCCTGACATCGCCGCCGAATTGACCGAGGCCTACTGGTTCCTGCGCGATGTCGAACACCGCATCCAGATGGTCCGCGACGAGCAGACCCATAATTTGCCGGAAACCGAGCCCGAACTGAAGCGCATCGCCTTGATGCTTGGTTTCGCCGATACAGCCGGTTTTTCCGCAAGGCTCGAATATGTGCTGAAGACCGTCGAGAAACGTTATTCGCGGCTGTTCGAGCAGGAGGCAAAGCTGTCCGGTGGCGACGGCAATCTCGTCTTTACCGGGCAGCAGGACGATCCGGGCACGCTGAAGACGCTTGCCTCTCTCGGCTTCGAACGGCCGGCCGACATTTCCCGCGTTATCCGCACCTGGCATTACGGCCGCTATCGCGCCACCCAATCCGCCGAGGCACGCGAGCGGCTGACCGAGCTGATGCCGGCACTGCTGATGGCGTTCGGCGAGAGCAAACGTGCCGACGAGGCGCTGCTGCGGTTCGACAGCTTCCTGAAGGGCTTGCCTGCCGGCATCCAGCTCTTCTCGCTGATCGGCAACAATCCGCCGCTGCTTGCGCTGATCGTCACGATCATGTCCTCGGCGCCGCGGCTTGCCGATATCATCGCATCCAAGCCGCATGTGTTCGACGGCATGCTGGACCCCGGCCTGATGTCCGAACTGCCGACCCGAGATTATCTCTCCTATCGCCTGACCGCATTCCTCACCGCCGGCCGGCATTACGAGGAAAAGCTCGACCGGCTGCGCATCTTTGCGGCCGAGCAGCGGTTCCTGATCGGCATCCGGCTGCTGACAGGGGCAATCTCGGGTGCCCAGGCGGCGCGCGCCTTTACCCATCTCGCCGACCTCCTGATCGACGCCGCCCTGAAGGCGGTGACCGCAGAAATTCGCAGTGCCCACGGCCTCTATCCGGGCGGCCGCGTCGCCGTCATGGGCATGGGCAAGCTCGGAAGTTTCGAGCTGACCGCCGGCTCCGACGTCGATCTCATCCTGCTCTACGACTATGACAATGAAGCCACGGAAAGCGAAGGCGACAAGCCGCTCGATTCCAGCCGTTATTTTACCCGCCTGACCCAACGGCTGATCGCGGCACTTTCAGCGCCAATGGCCGAGGGCGTGATCTTCGAGGTCGATCTTCGCCTGAGACCCTCCGGAAACAAGGGGCCGGTCGCCACCCGCATCAACGCCTTCGGCAAATACCAGCGCGAAGAGGCCTGGACCTGGGAACACATGGCGCTCACCCGCGCCCGGCTGATCTGCGGCGAAGAAAGCCTCGCCGACGAAGCGAAGGGCATGATCGGCGAAGTGCTGTCGACCAAGCCCGATATCGCCAGGATCGCCAAGGACGTGGCCGAGATGCGCGTGCTGATCGACAAGGAAAAGCCGCCGCGTGACATCTGGGATTTCAAGCTCATTCCAGGCGGCCTGATCGATATCGAGTTCATCGCCCAGTATCTGCGCCTGATTGCGCCAGCCAAAGGCGTAGCGCCCGATACCTACGGGTTCAGCACCGAGGAAGCCCTGAAGGCGCTCGGCGAAAAACTGATGAAGCCCGGCGATCTCGATACCTGCATCGAGGCGCTACGGCTATTTACCGAACTGTCGCAGATCGTCCGGCTCTGCGTCGACGGACCTTTTGATCCAGGTGATGCACCCGCCGGGCTTGTCGAGCGCGTCTGCCGGGCAGGGGATTGCCCGGATATCAGGACGCTGGAGGGCGAGGTGAAGCGGCTGTCGAAGGCGGTGCGGGCGGTGTTCGGGGCGGTCGTCCGGAAATGACGGTTTGTGCGATTCCGCACCGACCGCTACGCTATTGTCACCCCCAATGATCGACGCGCGAGACGCGGAAGCAAGTGGTTATGGATGACGATGCGGTGATAATCCCCATCGAAGCTCAGCAAGCGCTCCGTATTGCCCGGGAATGTTTCGGAGGCGCGCTCGTTGCCGCCTATCTGCACGGCTCGGCGGTCGCCGGCGGATTGCGACCGGATAGCGACGTGGACATCATGGTGATTGTCGATCGACCGACGACGCATATCGAGCGCGAACGTCTGATGACCTCGCTCATGAAGATTTCAGGGCATCCGGCGGATGGTAGCGGTCGGCGCCCCATCGAGCTGATCGTTTTCCATCGGGACGATCTTGCCGTGTCCGACTATCCGCCGCGGAGCGAATTCGTCTATGGCGAATGGCTGCGCGAGGCGTTCGAGGCGGGCCACGTCCCCCAACCGGTCAGGGATCCGGAACTGACCGTACTGCTGGCCCAGGCGAGGCTGAAGGCAAAGACATTGGCCGGTCCGGCCGCTCCTGAACTACTGCGGGTCATCCCGGAGGCCGACCTGCGGCGGGCGATCGGAGATGCGCTTCCTGCCTTGCTCGGGTCGCTCCATGGCGACGAGCGCAACGTCCTGCTGGCACTCGTACGCATGTGGCGTACGCTCACAACGGGAGAGATCGTTCCAAAGGATGCCGCAGCCGATTGGGCGATATCTCGGTTGCCGAGAGAGGCTGCGGCACTGGTCATCTGCGCGCGCGATGGCTATCTGGGGACGGAGAAGGACGATTGGTCTCACCGTCGACAACAAGTCCATCGGGTAGCCGAGGACCTGAGCGGACGCATCGTGGCACTGCTGTAGTCATATGGTTGCGTAGCTGTCGGGGAATTGACCTACGCTACCCGCTTGCGACTAACCAGCATGGGCTGGTCAGGAATAAGCAGCGAGACGACAGTGCCTTCGCCGACCCGTGAGCGGATCCGCATCTTGCCGCCGTGCAGGCCGATCAGCGAGCGGGAAATGGCAAGTCCCAATCCCGAACCGCCCTTGCTCTTGGCATATTGGCTCTGCACCTGCTCGAACGGCTGGCCGATCTTGTTGAGCGCGTCCATCGGAATGCCGATGCCGGTATCGGCGATCGTCAGCAGCACCCCTTTTTCCAGTTTGCGGGCTCGCAACTCGATCCTGCCGCCGTGGTTGGTGAATTTCACTGCGTTGGAGAGAATGTTGAGCATCACCTGCTTCAGCGCGCGGCGATCGGCCACCATGTGGAGGCTGTCGCACAGGCGCTGATGGATGGCGATCTCCTTGTCCTGGGCGGAAATCGTGGTCAGCCGTAGGCTTTCCTCGATCAGCGGCTTCAGGTCGACCGCCTCGCACTGGATGCGCATATGGCCGGCCTCGATCTTCGACATGTCGAGGATGTCGTTGATGACGTTGAGGAGATGTTTGCCGCTGTCGTGAATGTCCTTGGAATATTCCGAATATTTCGGCGAGCCGAGCGGCCCGAACATGCCGTTGGCAAGGATTTCCGAGAAGCCGAGGATCGCATTGAGCGGCGTTCTAAGCTCGTGCGACATGTTGGCGAGGAATTCCGACTTGGCCTTGTTGGCGGCCTCGGCGCGTTCCTTCTCCGCCTGATAGTTGGCGTTGGCGACCGAGAGCTCAGATTTCTGGCGCTCCAGCTTCTTCTGCGAGGAGGAAAGGTCGCCGATCGTCGCCATCAGCCGGCGCTCGCTGTCGCGCAACCGCTCCTGGTGGCGTTTCAGCAGCGTGATGTCGGTGCCGACCGAGACCAGGCCACCGTCGCGGGTGCGGCGCTCGTTGATCTGCAGCCAGCGCTCGTCGGCGAGCTGCACTTCGGTGGTGCGCGAAAGGCCGCTACCATCCGGGTCGGCGACGCGGCGTTCGATCACCGGGCGGGCGGCAGCCGAATTGACCGCGTGCCGTTCGGTTCCGGGCACCAGCACGCTGTCAGGCAGGCCGTAAGCCTGCTGGAAATGAGTATTGCACATCACCAGCCGGTCGTTCTTGTCCCAGAGCACGAAGGCTTCCGACGTGCATTCGATCGCATCCGCAAGGCGCTGGTCGGCTTCGGCGTAACGCTGGGCGAGGCGATGCTGTTCGGTCACGTCCATGGCGATGCCGATGACATGGGTGCGGCCCTGGCTGGTCTTCACCAGCTGGGCGCGGGCGCGCATCCACACGTAATGGCCGGCCGCATGGCGCATGCGAAAAACCTGGTCGACCTGCTTGGCATTGCCGCGGCTGATGGCGCGGGCGAGCGCATAGATGTTGCCGTCGGTCGGGTGCATCATCCGCGCCGCGTCGGTAAACGAGATCACGTTGCCGGCAGGCGGCAGGCCGAGCATCTCGTACATCGATCCCGACCAGAACAGGCGCCGGTTGCTGACGTCGAAATCCCAAAGCCCGCAACGGCCGCGCGACAATGCGGTCTCGATACGCAGATTGGATTCGACGAAGGTCTCGTCGGCCTCGCGGGCGCGTTTCACCTGCATGTAATAGGCGTAGAGGATGATCAGCAGGATCGCCGAGATGCCGGTGAAAAGCGTGACGTTGAGCGAGACGTCGTGCCGCCATGCAAGATTGATGCTCTCCAGCGAATAGGCCGCCACGATCAGCACACCTTCGGTGCCGACCGCCTCGATGGCCGCGTAATGCGGAATTTCGCCGAAATAGGTCTCGATCACGCCGCTCTCGTCGCCGAACCGCCTGAGCGCGGCGGTCTCCGGCAGGACGGAGGTCAGGCGCCTGCCGATATAGCTGGTCGCCTGCTTGGTGCCGCCGAAGATACGGCCGGTTTCGTCGACGAAAAGAAAGAACGCGTCCGCCCCCAGCCGCTCCTGCGGCAGGAAGGCGGCGAGGCGTTTTTCCGCTGCAGCGCGGTCGCGGCCGATGAGCGCCGTCGCATCACCGGCAAAGGCAGCACTTGCGGTGGCTGCCATCAGAGCGGTCGATTGCCGAGCGGCGTTTTCCATCCGCGTGTATTCGGAGACGATGCCGAGGACGCGGGAGGCAGCGACAACGGTGAGGAATGCGATGATGAGAAGAGGGATCGAACGCTTGAGAACCAGCTCCACCCGCGGCAGCTGCCGTGCGATGGGTTTGACGGAAAGCCGCGCCTCGTCAGGAATGACCCGCCGCAAATTTCCAAGGCTCGGAAATTTAAGACGCAGCCGCCCCTCGGCCGCGGTTGCCCGCTGCACGTCCGACATGGTTTTCATGGTGTCCCTCATGGTGATTCGGCGCGCCGCTCGCCCGAATCTGCCTTAATGAATCATTAGTGATTCTTCGTGTCCAGAGGCTTGCTAAGATTTTTTTAACGTTTTGATTCAATTGCGAATCGGAAGAGTCCCGCAGGGCGGCAAACCGGCCGTCTCAGGAGACGGCCGGGCTTTCGGAAAGGCTGGTGCGGGTGGCCGCGATCGAAATCACCGCCAGCGTGATGATTGCACTGCCATAGACATACGCGGTATTGGAGAGGCCGAGCGTAGGCGCGATCAGCCCCGCAGCGATCGCGGGGATCGAGAATGCGAGGTAGCTCTCGACCAGGAAAGCCGCGAACAGGCCGGCCCGTTCGTGGCTTTCGGCAAGCGGCAGGACGATCTTCAGAATGTTCGAGAAGATCGATCCGAAGCCGAGGCCGGCGGCCGCGGTGCCGAGGAAGAGGAGCCCGACGGCCTCAAGGTATACCCCGGAGAGCGTGATCAGGACGCCGATGATCAGCGTGGTCGCGCCGGTGAAGAGAACCCGCTGGGGCGCCCATGTGCGGAAGATGAAGACCGAGGCGGTGGCGCTGAGCATCAGTGCGGCGACGACCGTGCCGCCGACGAACGGTGAGGTAATGCCGGTCACAACGGCGACCAGCGTCGGCATCAGCGACAGATAGAAGCCCCCGAGCGCCCAGCCGGCGATATTGACCGGCGTGACCTTCAGAAGCGTCGCGCGGGCCCGTTGCGGTACGCTGATATGCGGGCGCATGGCAGCGAGCGCTCCTGGCCGTCCGGTGATCGTCTCCGGCATGAAGGCAAGCGCGATGATGCCGGCGACCGTCACGATGAAAAGAAGCGCGTAGATGAGATGCGTCGGCGCGGGCGCGAAAGCGACGAGCGTGCCGGCGGCAAGCGTACCGACCATCAGGCCGAGAAAGGCGGTGATGCTGTTGAGCGTCGAGCCTCTGCGCTTGTCGGTATCGAGGATCGTCGCCCCGAAGGTCGGAAAGGCGATGCCGGTCGCGAAACCCTGGACGATACGGCCGACAAGCAGCGTCGTGCCCGACTCAGCCAGCATGAAGACGATCAGCGCCGCGGCATTGAAGATCAGCGCCAGCAGGATCAGCGGCCGGCGGCCGAGATAGTCCGAAAGCCCGCCGACCGTTAGAAGCGCCGCGAGCAGCGCGAAAGAATAGGAACCGAAGATCAGGGTGATCATCGCTGGGGAGAGATGAAAGAGCTGCTGGTAGAGATGGTAAAGCGGCGTCGGTGCGCTGCTGGTCGCGGAGATCAGCACCGCGAAGATGAAACTGTAGACCGTCATCCGGAAAGCGGATGGGGAATTGGGCGAGGGGAGGATACTGCTCATGGCGGTTCACCTTAACGCAATTTTTTAGCGTTAGCCGGATATAGTTGCATTGCCGGATTAATGCAATATCTTTGCATTAAGGAATTTCATATTCCGGCATGTGCCGGCAAGGAGAACAAAATGGCCAGGGAAATGGTGCGCCAGGGTGGGCGCAGTGCGCGCATCCAGTCGGAGGTGCATCGCACGGTACGGGATATGCTGAAGACCATGGATCGCGGCGCGATCACTGTGCCGATGATCGCCGAAAAATCCGGTGTGACGCCGTCGACCATCTATCGCCGCTGGGGGGATCTGTCCGAACTGTTGGCGGATGTCGCGGTCGCGCGCATGCGGCCGGTTGCCGACCCGGAAGACACCGGCGCGATGGGATCCGACCTCGAAACCTTCATTCTCCAATATGCCGAGGAGATGTCATCCAAGGTTGGCCGCTCGATGCTGGCGGACGTGCTGGGCAGCATGGAAGGCGCCGCGGCGGGCCGTTGCTGCCAGTTCACCTATGATCACCTGGAGACCTTGCGCGAGCGCGCCCTGACGCGCGGCGAGAAAGCCTTCGACGTGAGCGAAGCGATCGACGCCGTCATCGCGCCGATCATCTACCACATCCTGTTCCGCGACCGCGAACTGACGATCGACTATTGCCGCTCGCTGGTCTCCCGCTTCCTGGAAAAATGCGCCGGCGCTTGAAGCCGGCGCTTCAGGCTCAACCTTTCAGCATCCGCTCGACGATGTCGCGCACGTCGGTCGAAAGCGTTGCTGCCTGTTCGATCGTGGTCAGCGCTGCGCGCGCATGATCGGCGCGCTGCGGTTCCAGCGACCGCCAGGAGCGCATCGAGGTCAGGATGCGGGCGGCGAGCTGGGGATTGCGCGGATCGATCGAAAGGATCTGCTCGGCCAAGAACCGGTAACCTTCGCCGTCGGCCCGGTTGAAGCCGGTCGGGTTGCCGAAGGCGAACGTGCCGATCAGCGAGCGCACCCGGTTCGGATTGCTGGCGATGAAGCGCGGGTTTTCCATCAGCGCCCTGACGCGGGCAAGCGCACCTGCACCGGGAATGGTCGCCTGGGTCGAGAACCACTTGTCGACGACAAGAGCGTTGCCGTCGAAGCGTGCGAGGAACGTGGCGAGCGCGTTTGTCGTTTCCGGCGCGTCCGGGAAACGATGGGCAAGCACCGCCAGCGCCTGGGCGAGATCGGTCATGTTGTCGGCGGATGTGAAGGCTGCGGCCGCGCGGGCCGGCGTTCCTTCCGCATAGGTGAGGTAGGACAGCGCGGTGTTGCGCAGCGAGCGCTTGCCGGCACTTGCCGCATCCGGCTTGAAGGCGCCATCGACCTTCATGTCCTCGAACAGGCGCAGGAAGGTCTTGGTTCCCGCCTTGGCGATCTCCGAAAGAATGGCGTTGCGGCCGGCATGGATCGCATCGGGGTCGTTGTTGCCGCCGAGTTCTCGGGCAATGTCGGCCTCGCTCGGCAGCGCCAGCGCCTGGGCGCGGAAGGCGGGTTCGAGCGTCTCATCGCCGGCGGCTTCCAGAAGGGCCGCGACGAAAGACGGATCGCAGGCGATTTCCTTGCCGTCACGCGCGTTGCGCGCCGCCTGCATCAGATTGGGCAGGGCAAGGTCGGTCAGCGCCTGCCAGCGGGCGAAGAGATCGGTGTCGTGGCGGGCGATATGGGCAAGATCGGCCGGCGTCTGGTCGAGATGCAGGTTGATCGGCGCCGAGAACGAACGGTTGAGCGACAGGACCGGACGGGAGGAGACGCCCGAGAAGGTAAAGCTCTGCCGGCGCTCGGTCAGGTGCAGCACGTCGCCGGTGACTTCGCCACCCGCGACCTTGGTCGGCACTGCCGCCGAGCCGTTGTCGAGGATGAGCGCGAAGGAGAGCGGGATGTGCATCGGTTCCTTGGCCGTCTGGCCAGGGGTTGCCGGGATCATCTGCTCGAGCGATAGCTTGAAGGTGCCGCTTGCCTGGTCATAGTCGCTCGACACGGTGACAAGAGGCGTGCCGGCCTGGTGATACCAGAGCGAGAACTGCGTAAGGTCGCGGCCGCTCGCATCCTCGAACGACTTGACGAAATCCTCGACCGTCACGGCCTGGCCGTCATGGCGTTCGAAATAGAGGTCCATGCCAGCCTTGAAATCGTCGCGGCCAAGCAGCGTGGCGATCATGCGGGTAACTTCCGAGCCCTTTTCGTAGACGGTGGTCGTGTAGAAATTGTTGATTTCGCGGTATTTGGTCGGGCGGACCGGATGCGCGAGCGGGCCTGCGTCTTCCGGGAACTGTTCCGACTTCAGGTGCCGCACCTCGGCAATGCGCTTGACCGCACGCGAGCGCTGGTCGGCGGAAAACTCGTGGTCGCGATAGACCGTCAGGCCTTCCTTGAGGCAGAGCTGGAACCAGTCGCGGCAGGTGATGCGGTTGCCGGTCCAGTTGTGGAAATATTCGTGGGCGATGATCGCCTCAATATTCGCGTAATCCTGGTCGGTTGCGATTTCCGGGTCGGCGAGCACGTATTTGTCGTTGAAGACGTTGAGACCCTTGTTCTCCATGGCCCCCATGTTGAAGTCGGACACGGCGACGATCATGAAGATGTCGAGGTCGTATTCGCGGCCGAACCGCTCCTCGTCCCATTTCATCGAGCGCTTCAGCGCGTCCATGGCGTAGGCCGCACGGGCTTCCTTGCCGTGCTCCACATAGATCTTCAGCGTCACTTCACGCTCGGACATGGTGACGAACGTGTCCTCGACCACGCCGAGATCACCGGCGACCAGCGCGAAGAGGTAGGACGGCTTCGGATGCGGGTCGAACCAGGCGGCGAATGCGCGGCCTTCGTCGTAACCGGCACCGCCTAAGAAATTGCCGTTCGACAGCATGACAGGATTGGCGGCCTTGTCGCCGATAATGGTGATCGTATAGGGCGCCAGCACGTCCGGCCGGTCCGGGAAATAGCTGATGCGGCGGAAACCTTCCGCCTCGCACTGGGTGCAGTAGATCCCGTTGGTGCGGTAGAGGCCCATCAGCTGGCTGTTGGCTTCCGGATTGATATAGGTGGTGACGGTGATTTCGAACGGAGATTCGGCCGGCAGGTCGCGGATCGTCAGGCTTTCCGGCGTCACATCGTATTGCGCCGCGGGCACTTCGTTCTGGTCGAGCAGCAGTCCAGACAGCGTCAGTTCGTCGCCGTCCAGCACCAGCGGCGCTGAGAGGTCGACACCTTCGCGCCGGTGGAAGATCAGCCGCGCATCAACCTTGGTGTTGGTGGGGTCGAGCTCGAAGGTCAGATCGACGCGTTCCAGGACGAAGTCGGTGGGGCGGTAATCTGCCAGATGAACGATCTGGCCCGTATCTGTTCGCATGTTGCTTCCTGAACCGGCTCTTCAAATTGGTGTCGGGAGCTTCGCAGCACTCCCGTCGAACTGGCACACACCCGTCGCCGCGCGGATAATTGCACGCAATGCTAAACGATTGTTGAAACTTTGGCTAAAATAAAGCGTCATTTCGATCCAGTATATGTCGCGCAACCTTTCACAAGGTCACGGATATTGATCGACCTATCATCAGATTTGATCCCCCTCACGGCACTTTTCCGTTACTTTGCCGCCAAACTGAATCTCCCCGGATTGCCTCTCCACCACGTCCTGTCAGCGCGGATCGGATTTCCGCCAAAATTCCCCCAGAAATCTCCATGAGTTGTTGATGTCCGCCGATGCCCTGAATCCCCTGCGCGGGATCATGTTCAAAGTCACCTCCGTGGTGATCTTCGTGATGATGCAGACCTGTATCAAATCGGCGGGTCCCGATATTCCGGCCGGGCAGATCACCTTCTACCGCTCCGCCTTCGCGCTCGTGCCGATCATGGTCTATCTCGCCTTCCAGGGCGAGTTGCGCGGCGCCTTCCACACGAACAGCCTGACCGGCCATGTGAAGCGCGGCTTTCTCGGCATCCTGTCGATGGTTTTCGGATTCTACGGCCTGGTCCACCTGCCTATGCCGGATGCGATCGCGATCGGTTATTCCTCGCCGCTCCTGGCCGTGGTCTTCGCGGCGATCTTCCTGAAGGAGACGGTGCGCATCTACCGCTGGAGCGCGGTCATGGTCGGCATGGTCGGGGTGGTGATCATCTCCTGGCCGAAGCTCACCATGTTCGAGCAGGGCGGCATGGGATCGGAGCAGGCGGTCGGCGCCGCTTCCGTCATCCTCTCGGCAGTGCTGGCCGGCTTTGCGATGATCCAGACCCGCCAGCTCGTGCGCACCGAAAAGACGGCGACGATCGTGCTCTATTTCTCGCTGTCGGGGGCGCTGTTTTCTCTTGCGAGCCTGCCTTTCGGCTGGGCGGCGCTGACGATGCCGGAAAAGCTTTTTCTGATCGGCGCCGGCTTTTGCGGCGGCGTCGGACAAATCCTGCTGACCGAAAGTTATCGCAACGCGGATGTCTCGACGGTGGCGCCGTTCGAATACACCTCGATCCTGCTCGGGATCGGCATCGCCTATGTTCTGTTCGGGGACGTGCCGACGGCGGCCATGCTGGTCGGGACGGCGATCACTGTGTCGGCGGGGATTTTCATTATCTACCGCGAGCACCAGTTGGGGCTCGAGCGGAAGGCGGCGCGCAAGGCATCGCCGCCCGGGGCTTGATCAAGCCGGAGGTTTAGAGCGGAATGGCCGCGGTAACCGGATTGGTCTCGGCGCAGGCGCGGGCAGCACCCGCGCGGCTATATTCGCGCGAGGCGTTCACGGCAGCGCCGATGTGAGAAAAGTTCTCACGCAGGGTGCGGATCGGGTGGAAAATGGCCGTCATGGCTGATGCTTCCTTGAGGCCGCGCGATCAACGTTCGCGGAAATCGGCGAAGATCGAAGCGGGACGCGTGATGCCGACCGGACGCGCCATGGCGCAGGAGGTCAGCTGTTCGTTCGTCGCAGAGCCGAAATGGTGATAACCCTTCGTCGAGCGCGGCGACAGGCCGGCGATGCGGAGAGTTTCGAAACCCGAATGGATCGGGCGGAAGCGGGTCGTCATTGGCCTTGGTTCCTTAAACCTAGAATTCCTCCCAAGACACACCGCTTATATTGCAGCGCAGCATCGATTCTGCAATGCAGCGAAACGCCGCACTGCCATGCGTGGGTTGCATGGCATTCTTCATATTTCCGTAACTTTGCATCAATTGCCGGGAAATCTGCCTGAAATGCGGGCAGTCAGTGCCCGTGAGAACGCATTTTGAACATCAAAAGGTCCTGCCAGGCGAGGGCCTTGTTGGCGGGGGCTGCCAACAGTTCCTGCGGATGCAGGGTCGCGATCGCCGAGCAACTGATTCCACCGAAAGCAATCTCCCGGAATTCGCCGCGCATCGAGTGGATCGTGCCATTGCCGCCGAAGAAGAAGCGGGCGGGAAAATTGCCGAGCAGCAGCAGCAGCTTCGGTTCGGCGAGCGCCACCTGGCGCTCCAGGAACGGCCGGCAGATATCCATCTCGGCCTGCGAGGGCATGCGGTTGCCCGGCGGCCGCCAGGGGATGACATTGGTGAGCAGAACGCCGTCGCGGGAAAGCCCGATCGCGCCGAGCATGCGGTCCAGCAACTGCCCTTGCCGCCCGGAGAAGGGAATGCCGTCCCGGTCGTCGTCCGCATTCGGCATCGGGCCGATGACCATAATGCCGGATGCGGGATTGCCGCTCGCGAATACTGTATTGCGCGCGCCGTTCTTCAGGTTGCAGCCGTTGAAGGCCTCGAGCGCGGTTCTGAGCTCGTCGAGCGAGCGAGCACTTTCGGCCGCAAACCGTGCCGAGGCAACCGCCTGTTCGTCCGGTACCGATACGGGCGCGGAGGCGGGTGGAGGTGCTGCGGCGCGCGCCGCTGGAGCTATGCGTTTCGGCGTTGCC
>NZ_JALBGW010000062.1:0-26104 GCF_023006485.1 Neorhizobium sp. BETTINA12A | reverse complement strand
ACCCTCGAGCGTCACCATCTCAAGAGCCGTCTGGCAAGGGGCAGGTTTCTTCAACATGTCCCAATGAATCACAAACCCCCGGACCACGCCAGGGGTTTGTCAGCAGTCTGAGGGCATCCGTGAGGATGCCGTTTTCGTCTGCGGGCCGTAGCCCTCCGATTTATCTGCAATCAGTCGCGGATGATCAGGAAATCGTGGGCGTTGAAGCGCAACGCAAGGGTTTCTCCCGGCTGCGGCAGGACTGCGTCCGGCGAATTGAACATGTCGAAGGAAATCTGGTTTCCGCCGACATCAAGCTTGGTGCGGATGACCGAGCCCAGGAAATGCGAGGAGATCACCTGGCCGGTCAGCGAGGTATCGCCCTTGGCATTTTCCAGCAGCGAACCCGCTTCCGGGCGCAGGGCGATCGACAGCTTGTCGCCGCCTTTCAGGGCGCCGATCGATTCCCTCAGCCTGATCGTGTTTTCGCCGACCTTCACCGTGTTGGCCGCCGGATCGACGACGGTCGCCTCGATGATGTTGAGCGTGCCGACGAAGGAGGCGACGAAGCGGGTGGTGGGGCGATTGTAGATTTCCGACGGCGTGCCGATCTGGTCGGCGCGGCCGGCATTCATGACGACGACGCGGTCGGAGATCGACAGGGCCTCTTCCTGGTCGTGCGTCACGAAGACGGTGGTGATGCCGAGCTGGCGCTGGATTTCACGAATCTCTTCGCGCAACGAAACACGGATCTTGGCATCGAGCGCCGACAGCGGCTCGTCGAGCAGCAGGACCTGCGGTTTCGGCGCAAGCGCGCGGGCAAGCGCCACGCGCTGCTGCTGACCGCCGGACATCTGGTAGGGATAACGGTCGGCCAGGTGGTCGAGACCGATCAGCGTCAGCATTTCCTTGACGCGCGCTTCGATCTCCGCCTGGGCCTTGCCAGCCACCTTCAAACCGAAGGCGACGTTGTCGAAGACGTTCATGTTCGGGAACAGCGCATAGGCCTGAAAGACCATGCCGATATTGCGCTGGTTGGTCTTCAGCGCGTTCTGGTTCCGGCCGTTGATCGAGATCGCACCGTCGCTCGGGCTTTCGAACCCGGCGATCATGCGCAGCACCGTCGTCTTGCCGCAGCCCGACGGTCCGAGAAAGGAGACGAACTCGCCCTTCTCGATGGACATGTTGAAGTCCTTGACGACCTGCGTCTGGCCGAAACTCTTCTTGATACTTTCGAGAACGAGGAACGACATCAAAATTCCTTAAGGCCTGGACGGCGACAATTTGCCGAAGCGGGAAACGAGCTGGATCAGACCCATCGACAGCCAGGTGATCGCAAAGGCGATGACGGCGAGCGCCGAAGGTTCGTAAGCCTTGTTGGCACCGACGAGCTGGAGATAGGGACCGAAGGCCGGACGGTTGAGAAGGGCCGCCATGGTGAATTCGCCCATGACGATCGCAAACGTGATGAAGGCGCCCGAGAGCACGCCCGACATGACGTTCGGGAAAATGCAGCGGAACATGATCGTCGTCCATTTGGCGCCGAGAATTTCGGCGGCCTCCGTCAGCGTCCGCACGTCGATAGTCCGCATCGCCGTATCGACCGAGCGGTACATGTAGGGAAGCGCCAGGGTCACGTAGGAGAATGTCAGCAGGACATTCGTGCCCTGCGTCGAGCCCGTGAACGGGATCCAGGACGAGGAATTGTAGAGGCGCAGGTAGCCGAACACGATGACGATCGCCGGAATGACGAGCGGCAGAAGCGTGATGAACTCGACGACCGGCCGCATCTGCGGGAGGCGCAGCCGTACCCAATAAGCCGTGGGCACGATGAGCAGCATGCCGACGACGATCGTCACCAGCGCCATCAGCATGGAGAAGCCGAAGGTGGCGCGGAACTGCGCGTCGGTGAAGACCGACTGGTAGGCGTCGAAGGAATAGACACCGCGCCGCATGCGCAGCGAGAACTCGAACGTGCCGATCAGGGGTATGAAGAAATAAATGGCGCCGATGGCGATCGCGAGCCAGGCGAAGATCTTGTGCGCCTTCATTTCTGCCACCGTTCGGCGCGGGTGCGCAGCCAGATGTAGAGGATGTTGGAAATGCCGGTGATGACGATCATGCCGAGAGCCAAAGCGTAGCCGAGGTTCGGATTGTGCAGCACGTCGCCGCGGATCTGGGCGTAGAGCAGGATCGGCACGATGTTGAGCGAGGATCCGGTCAGGGCATAGGCGGTTGCGATCGCGCCGAAGGCGTTGGCGAAAAGGAGAAGCGTGGCGCCCATCAGGCTTGGCCACAGGATAGGCAGCACCACCATGCGCCAATATTGCCAGGTGGATGCGCCGAGGATCTCGGATGCCTCGCGCCATTCCTTTTTCAACCCGTCGAGCGCCGGGGTCAGGATCAGCACCATCAGCGGGATCTGGAAGAACATGTAGGTGATCGTCAGGCCGAAGAACGAGAGAAGGTTAAAGCCGGTCGAATAGAGATTGAAGCCGAACCAGTCGCGCATGAAGACGGTGACCAGACCGGTCCGACCGAGCGTCGCCAGGAAAGCGAAGGCGAGCGGCACGCCGGCGAAGTTCGATGCGACGCCGGAAAACGTGAGCAGGCTGGAGCGGATCCAGGACGGCACGCCGCCGAGCACAACCGCCCAGGCAAGGAAGAAGCCGATCAACGCGCCGCCGAGCGCAGACGCAACGGATACCCGGATACTGATCCAGTAGGCGCCGAGGATGGACGGCGAAAAGAGGTCGGCAATATTCTGAAGCGTAAATTCGCCCGCCGGATTGAAGAAGGCGCCGACGATCAGATAGAGCGTCGGGACAATCAGGAAAGCGAGCGCAAATACCATGAACGGCACGATGCCGAGCCAGTCGATGACTGTCCGGCGGTCGATGAATGACGTGGATGCGGTGGTCATGAATGCTGGCCATCCAGGGGAAACGGGAAACCTCCCACGCCGGGCGGCGCGGGAGGTCAATCCTGATGCGATTACTTGGAGACGTTGGCGCCGACCACGGTATCCCACTTCTTGGTAATGGTTTCCTTGGCGGCGGACTGCTGGGCGAGCGTCGGGAATACGGCCTTCTCATAGGCTGCTGCCGGGGGCAAGGCGTCGAGCAGGTTCTTCGGGATCTTGTTGCTCTTGGCAAGATCGTTGAAGCGGATCGGGTGGCAATATCCCTTCAGCCAGCCGAGCTGACCTTCGTCGGAATAGAGGTATTCCATCCAGAGCTTCGCAGCGTTCGGATGCGGAGCGAAGGCGGAGATCGCCTGCACGTAGACGCCTGCAACAACGCCGCTTGCCGGTACCACGACCTCGAAGGGCGGGTTGCCCTTCAGGCTTTCGCCCCAGGACAGGGCATTATAGTCCCAGGCGATGATGATCGGCGTGGTGCCCTGCGCAAACGGGGCGGCCTTGCCGGTGACCGGCACGAAATTGCCCTTCTTGTTGAGTTCGGCGAAGAACTTCAGGCCTTCGTCGCCGGCCTTGGCGGAGTCGCCCTTGGCGCCGGAGAGGCCGGCAGCATAAACGCCCTGAACGGCCTGGTTGGCGCCGCGCGGATCACCGGCGAGAGCGACTGCGTTGGCATAGTCGGACTTCAGCAGGTCGGACCAGTCCTTCGGAGACGTCTTGACGAGGTCCTTGTTCACCAGGAAAGCCAGAACGCCGTAATAGTCGCCGTACCAGTAGCCGTCTGCGTCCTTGGCGTCGGCCGGGATCGAATCCCAGGTGGAGACCTTGTAGGGCTGGATCAGGCCGTCGGCCTTGGCGGACGGGCCGAACGACAGGCCGACGTCGATAACGTCGGGAGCCTGCGGGCCCTTGTTGCCCTTGTTGGCCTTGATCGCTTCGATTTCGTCGCCCGAACCGGCGTCCGGGTTCAATTCGTTGACTTCGAGGCCGTACTTCGCCTTGAATCCGGCGATGACGTCGCCGTAGCCGCACCAGCTATGGGGCAGCGCGATCGTGGTCAGTGTGCCTTCCTTCTTCGCAGCTGCGATCAGCTCGGCGCTGGGCGCCGCGGCGGCGATGGCCGTGGAGGCGATGACGATGGCGGTCGTCAGAGAAAGAAGACGTTGGGTCTTGTTGATCAAGGTATCCTCCTAGGGGTTCAGGTCGTGTAGTCCGGATCGTTTCGGCGCGACTCGTAGAGCCAGTTCATGTATCGTATATGACAGCCCGGAGGATGAGCATTTGCTCATGAAACTCCCGGATTGCCGGCATATTTCTTAACCCGACCGATCAGTCGGGACGGCTCTGGCGGCCCGGGCGGCGGAACAGCATCGTCCGCTCGAACAGGCCTTCCAGAGAGTTCATGCGTTCGCGAGTTTCCTCCCACGTCGCGCTCTGCACCGCCTCGATCAGCGCCTCGACGACGAACAGGGTGATGACGGAGCTGTCCCAGGCCGAGGGTGCCTCGATCCTCACCTTGAACGTGTGCTGTGCATGCTTGGCAACGGGTGAAGCCCAGACGTCGGTCAGCAAGATGATGACGACGCCGTTAGCCCGTGCGGCCTCTGCCAGCGTCGCCATCTCCTGCTCGTAGCGGCGAATATCGAAGATCACCAGGACGTCGCCGGCGCTCATGTTGAGAACATGCTGCGGCCAGGAGCTCGAATTGGTGGAGATCAGGGTCGTCTTGGGACGAATGACCTGCATATGGGTGAAGAAATATTCCGCGAGCGCACCGGTAATGCGGCCGCCGACGAAGTAGATGCCGCGGTTGCGGTCACGCAGAAGTGCGGCGGCCCCTTCGAAAGTCGTGGTGTCGAGATCTGAAAGCGTGTCGCGCAGATTGGCGGTGATCGCGTCGGCAAAGCGATTGAGGATATGTGTGCCCGGTGCGTTGGACGCCCACCGGTCGTGCTTGGCGATCGGGTTGGAGATGGTCGCCTCGAGCTCGTGATGCAGATGGGACTGGAATTCCGGGTAGCCCTTGTAGCCGAGCTTCTGCACCATCCGCGCAACCGTCGGCGTCGAAACACGGGCGTTCTCCGCGATCACAGTGATGCTGCCGAGCCCTGACACCGGATAGTTCTCCAATAGGCTGTCCGCCAACTGTTTTTCCGCGCGCGTCAGGCTATCGTAACGAACACGAATGACATCCGATACGGTGCGTGCAGTTGGTGGCACTAAAGCTGTTCCCTCCGGTCTTCGCCGGTTATCGAAAAGATTAACAATCGTTTCTGCGGAGAAGTCAACGGTTCCTTTGAAGAGAAATTTTCAGAATCCCGTTGACGGCAGCCGGAAAGTGAAGAATTCTCTTCTTAATCCAATTTAAACGATTTTTTCCGGAACGCGTCGATGCTGGTCCAGTCGGAATTCTTCTCGGAGGCGGATGGCGGACCCGTTGCCCTGGACAATGTCGGCGGCCGGGGAGATGTGCTTCTCGTCTGCGAACACGCCTCGCGGCGCCTGCCGGAACGCTACGGCGATCTCGGACTTTCCGCGGATGCGCTCGCCTCGCATATCGCTTGGGATCCGGGAGCGCTTGCCGTCTCCCGGCTGATGTCGAAGAGCCTCGACGCGACGCTGATCCACCAGCGGTTTTCGCGGCTCATCTACGACTGCAACCGGCCGCCGGATTCGCCTGCCGCCATGCGTGACGTGTCCGAGATCTTCCGGATCCCCGGCAACGAGAACCTGTCCGAGGCGGAGAAGTCCCGACGCACCACGGCGCTCTACCTGCCATTCCACGGCCGCATCCGCGAGGAGATCGCGGCGCGGCGGGCGAGGGGGCAGAAGACGGTGCTGGTCACCATTCACAGTTTCACGCCGGTCTATTTCGGCAGGGAGCGCCCGGTCGAGATCGGCATCCTGCACGATACCGACAGCCGGCTTGCCGACCGGATGCTGGAGGCAGCATCCGACACCCATCTCTACCGCGTCGAACGCAACGAGCCTTACGGGCCGGCGGACGGCGTAACGCATACGCTGGAAGTCCACGCCCTGCCGGCGGGACTTCTCAACGTCATGATCGAAATCAGGAACGATCTGATAACGGACGAAATCGGCCAGGGGGTCGTGGCCGATTTCTTGACAGGATTGCTGCGGGAAAGCCTCGCAGACATCCAAGGATAAGACCCGGGGAGCAGCAGCTCGCATGCCCGTGGTTAACCTCCGCGGGAAGGACAAACCGGATGGCCGCGATGGCGCGGTCTTTCTGCCAACAGGGGGAAGTCATGTCCGATTATACCGAAGGCGACAAAAAGCAGGACATTCATATCCTGCATTCCATGGGTTATGCGCAGGAACTCGAGCGCCGCATGAGCTCGTTTTCCAACTTCGCAATTTCATTTTCCATCATTTGCATTCTCTCCGGCGGCATCAATTCGCTGGCGCAGGCGACGTCGGGTGTCGGCGGGGCCGCAATCGGCATCGGCTGGCCGATCGGCTGCATCATCTCTCTCTTCTTCGCACTCGGCATGGCGCAGATTTCGTCCGCCTATCCGACGGCCGGCGGGCTCTATCACTGGAGTTCGATCCTCGGGACGCGCTTTACCGGCTGGCTCACCGCCTGGCTCAATCTTCTCGGACTGATCACCGTTCTCGGGGCGATCAACATCGGTACCGCCCTTTTCCTCGGCGGCACGTTCGGCGCGCAGCTTGGCATTGCCGATGCGACCGGCGTTGTTTCTCCGGGGATGCAGGTGGTTCTGGTGATCCTGTTCACCATCGTCCAGGCGGCGATCAACCATTTCGGCATCGGCCTCACGGCCAAGCTCACCGATTTCTCGGGCACGCTGATCCTGGTGACGGCGGCGGTCCTGACCATCGCCTGCCTCATCTACGCACCGACGCACGATATTTCGCGGCTCTGGACTTTCACCAATTATTCCGGTGATGCGGGCGGGGCCGTTTGGCCTCAGTCCGACAGCATGTGGTATATCTTCGCGCTCGGCCTGTTGCTGCCGATCTACACGATCACCGGTTATGACGCCTCGGCGCATACGTCGGAGGAAACCAAGAAGGCGGCGCTGTCGGTGCCCCGTTCGATGGTCTCCGCCGTGCTCTGGTCGTCGCTTGCCGGCTGGGTCATGCTGTCGGCCTTCGTCATCGCCATCCCGGACATGGCCGCAGGCGCCAAGCAGGGCTGGGCCGTGTTCTTCACCACCATCAACACCATCATGCCGGCCTGGCTGGTGACGGTGCTCTATGTCGCCATCTTCATCTCGCAGTTCCTCTGCGGGCTTGCGACCGTCACCTCATGCTCGCGAATGATCTTTGCGTTTTCGCGTGATGGCGGGATACCGGTCGGCTCAAAGACGCTTGCAAGCGTCAGCCCGAAATTCCGCACCCCGGTTGCGGCGATCTGGACGGGTGCGGCTCTTGAAAGCCTGTTCGTCTGGGGTGCGCTGTTCATCTCGGTCGGCGAGGCAAGCCTCTACGTCACGGTCGTCAACGCGACCCTGATCTTCCTTTTCCTTTCCTTCCTTTTCCCGATCGTGCTCGGCATCTTCGCCTACGGCACCAAGAAATGGCCAGCGCCTGGCCCCTGGGATCTCGGTCGGGGCGTCTACAAGACAGTCGGCGTGCTGGCGACGCTTGGCATGGTGCTGATCATCTACATCGCTATCCAGCCGCCGAACGACAAGGTGCTTGCGGTCACCGTCGGCCTCATCGTCCTTGCGATAATCATCTGGTTCGCGGTCGAGAACAAGCGCTTCAAGGGGCCTCCGATCGGTGACATGATCGCCAAGCGCAAGGCCGAAATCGCTGCTGCGGAAGCGGCGGTCGGCGAAACCGGAACGGTCTCGCCGGTACCGGGCGAATAACCTTCACCGACATCATTGGCGGAGGTCGCGATGTGCGGCCTCCGCCAAAATGTTCAAAGGCCAGATGGATCGATCATGACCAGTCATTATTCTTTCGACGAACTCAAAAAGGATGTTGCCGAGGGCCGCATCGATACGATCATCGCTGCCCAGGTGGACATGCAGGGTCGCCTGATGGGCAAACGGTTCCAGGCGGAATATTTCGTCGAGAGCGCCTATCAGGAAACCCATAGCTGCAACTATCTGCTGGCGACCGATATCGAGATGGAGACCATCTCCGGCTACAAGGCGACCAGCTGGGAACAGGGGTACGGCGACTATACGATGAAGCCGGATCTTGCGACGCTACGCAAACTCCCCTGGCTCGAAGGCACCGCGCTGGTTCTCTGCGACGTGCTCGACCATCACACCCATGCGGACGTGCCGCATTCGCCGCGCGCCATCCTGAAGGCCCAGGTGAAGCGGTTGGAGGCGATGGGCATGTCCGCCTTCATGGCGACCGAACTCGAATTCTTCCTGTTCGACCAGACCTACGATCAGGCGCGCGAAAGCAGCTACCGCAATCTCAAACTGGCGAGCGGCTACAACGAGGACTACCACATCTTCCAGACCACCAAGGAAGAGGAGGTCATGCGGGCGATCCGCACCGGCCTGCAGGGTGCCGGCATTCCGGTGGAGAACTCCAAGGGCGAGGCTTCGGCCGGCCAGGAGGAAATCAACGTCCGCTACGCCGATGCGCTGACCATGGCCGACCGGCACGTGATCATCAAGAATGCATGCAAGGAGATCGCCTGGGGCAAGGGCAAGGCGATTACCTTCCTCGCCAAGTGGAATTATTCGGCCGCCGGCAGTTCGTCGCATATTCACCAGTCGCTGTGGAGCGCCGACGGCAAGACCCCGCTGTTCTTCGACAAGGACGACGAACACGGCATGTCGGAACTGATGAAACATTATATCGCCGGGCTGCTTAGCCATGCCGGCGAGATCACCTATTTCCTGGCACCCTACATCAATTCCTACAAGCGTTTCATGGCCGGCACGTTCGCGCCGACCAAGGCAGTCTGGTCGAAGGACAACCGTACCGCGGGCTACCGTCTTTGCGGCGAGGCGTCCAAGGGAATCCGCATCGAATGCCGCGTCGGCGGTTCCGACCTCAACCCGTATCTCGCCATGGCGGCGCTGATTGCCGCCGGTATCGACGGGATCGAGAAGAAGATGGCGCTGGAGCCTGCCTTCGTCGGCGACGCCTATGGCGGCAAGGGTATCCGCGAGATCCCGAAGACGCTGCGCGAGGCGATCGATCTCATGGACGGATCGGAACTGTTGCGCTCGGCCTTCGGCAACGACGTCATCGACCACTATGTCCGAGCCGGCCAATGGGAACAGGAGGAATACGATCGCCGCGTGACGGATTGGGAGGTGGCACGGGGTTTCGAGAGGGCTTGAGATAATCGCAATACTGAGTGTCGCTTGTTGTCATTATGGCATTATGTTAAGCTGTTTCCACAACCTGCGGGAATGGTCATGAGCCCTATAGACAGTGAATGGTTTTATCAGAAACTTGATCAGGGACAGAAATCTTTGCGCGATTTGGCTCGCTTCATGTCGCTCGATCCCAGTGCCGTATCGCGGATGCTGAAGGGCGAACGGAAGATGAGCGCAGATGAGCAGGACGATATCGCCGCCTTCCTCGGGATAAATCTCGAGGAGGTGGCCGCGCACCGGCGGGGCAAGGTGTTCGGATTTGAGGAGACGAAGCAAGGCAGCTATGACGCCACCGGCTACTCGGACACTCAGCCGGCCAAAATGTTCACGAAAGACGATATCATCTACAAGGATGGCAAGCGTTGGATGGAGAAGGAGGACGGCACGCTGATCGAGTTGCATCCCGGTTACGGTTGTATGGCTGGCACGATCACCGTCATGCCGGGCGTCGATCTGACGGCGCCAATGGACTGGGATGAGGAGTTGGGCGAGAAGCTTTATAATGAGTAGTCGGTTTCTGCTCGATACATGTTTTGTTATCTGGATGTCGCAAAAGGAGGTGCTGTCGCCGGTGGCTTTGGAGTCGCTCGGAGAGAGTCAGGCTAGAAGGATTCCGGTTTTCGTTTCCGCTGCGACTGCTTGGGAAATGGGCATGCTGCTCGCCAAAGGTCGTATTCGTGAATCCCGGGATGCCCAGCAATGGTACCGCGACTATCTGCGGGACGGGAATTTTATAGAACATCCCGTGACCTCCACGATTTTTATTGCGTCCTCGTTCCTGCCCCAGCCTATTCACAAGGACCCGATCGACCGTATTCTGATCGCAACCGCGCGCGAGCACGATCTGACCATCATCACACGTGATCGTGCGATTCTTTCCTATGGACATGCGGGCCATGTCCGCACGCTTGCCTGTTAACCCCTCGGGGCCTGCTGAATTTCTGGAGCCTATATCAATGACGATGATCCAATGTATCTCGCCGGTCGACGGTTCGGTCTATGCCGAGCGTCCGACCATGTCGGCGGAAGCGGCCGCCGAAGCTATCGGGCGCGCACGGCATGCGCAGAAGGCCTGGGCGAAGCGGCCGCTCGATGAGCGTGTCCAGCTTGTGCTCAAGGGCGTCGCGCGCCTCAACGAGATGGTCGACGAGGTGGTGCCGGAACTCGCCTGGATGATGGGCCGGCCGGTGCGCTACGGCGGCGAGTTCAAGGGGTTCAATGAGCGCTCCAATTACGTCGCATCGATCGCCGCCGATGCGCTCGCTCCTTTGCGCGTCGAGGACAGCGCCACGTTCGAACGTCGCATCGAACGGGAGCCGCATGGGGTCGTGTTCGTCATCGCGCCGTGGAATTATCCCTATATGACGGCGATCAATACCGTCGCGCCGGCGCTGATGGCCGGCAACGCGGTTGTCATCAAGCATGCCTCCCAGACGCTGCTCGTCGGTGAGCGCATGGTGCGCGCCTTTGTCGAGGCCGGTGTTCCGGAAGATGTCTTCCAGAATATCTTCCTCGACCACGCGACGTCGGCCAGGCTGATTTCCGAAGGGCTGTTCAACTTCATCAATTTTACGGGTTCGGTCGAGGGCGGAAGGTCGATCGAGCGGGCCGCCGCCGGTACCTTTACCGGCATTGGCCTCGAACTCGGCGGCAAGGACCCCGGTTATGTGATGGACGACGCCGACCTGGATGCTGCCGTCGACACGCTGATGGACGGCGCGACCTATAATTCCGGCCAGTGCTGCTGCGGCATCGAACGCATCTATGTGCACGAATCGCTCTACGACGCTTTCGTCGAGAAGTCGGTCGCCTGGGTGTCGAACTACAAGCTTGGCAACCCGCTCGACAAGGAAACGACGCTGGGGCCGATGGCCAACAAGCGCTTTGCCAAGGTCGTGCGCCAGCAGATCGCCGACGCGGTGGCGAGCGGCGCCAGGGCGCTGGTCGATCCGAAGTTTTTCCCGGCCGACGACGGTGGCGCCTATCTTGCGCCGCAAGTATTGGTTGACGTCGATCATTCCATGGAGATCATGCGGGAAGAGACGTTCGGCCCGGCTGTCGGCATCATGAAGGTGAAGAGTGACGACGAGGCGATCGGTTACATGAACGACAGCCGCTATGGGCTGACGGCGTCGCTGTGGACGCCGGATGTCGACCGGGCCAACCGGATCGGCAGTCAGCTCGAAACCGGCACGGTGTTCATGAATCGCGCCGACTATCTCGATCCGGCGCTTGTCTGGACCGGCGTCAAGGAAACCGGGCGAGGCGGTTCGCTCTCCGTCCTCGGTTTCCACAACCTGACCCGCCCGAAATCCTACCACCTGAAGAAGGTCACGAAATGAATATCGTCGCGAACTGGAGCTATCCGACCGCCGTCAAGCTGGGCCGCGGACGCATCAAGGAACTGGCGGACGCCTGCAAGACGCTCGGCCTGAAAAAGCCGCTCCTGGTCACCGACCGGGGACTGGCCTCAATGGCGATCACCGGCCACGCGCTCGACGTGCTCGAAGAGGCTGGCCTCGGCCGGGCGATCTTTGCCGATGTCGATCCCAACCCGAACGAGAACAACCTCGAAGCCGGCGTCAAGACTTACAAAGATGGCGGTCATGACGGCGTCGTTGCCTTCGGCGGCGGTTCGGGCCTCGATCTCGGCAAGCTGATCGCCTTCATGGCCGGCCAGACGCGGCCGGTCTGGGATTTCGAGGATATCGGCGACTGGTGGACCCGCGCCGACGCCTCGAAGATCGCACCGATCGTCGCGGTGCCGACCACGGCCGGCACCGGATCTGAAGTCGGCCGGGCAGGGGTGCTCACCAATTCCGTCACCCATGTCAAGAAGATCATCTTCCATCCGAAACTGCTGCCCGGCGTCGTCATCTGCGATCCGGAACTGACGATGGGCATGCCGAAAGCAATCACCGCCGGCACCGGCATGGATGCGTTCGCGCATTGCCTGGAGGCCTATTCGTCGCCCTTCTACCATCCGATGTCAGGCGGTATCGCGCTCGAAGGCATGCGGCTCGTCAAGGAATTCCTGCCGCGCGCCTACAAGGACGGACAGGACCTCGAAGCCCGCACCAATATGATGTCGGCTGCGGCCATGGGCGCGGTCGCCTTCCAGAAGGGGCTTGGCGCCATCCATTCGCTGTCGCATCCGATCGGCGCGGTCTACAACACCCATCACGGCATGACCAATGCAGTCGTGATGCCGCCGGTCCTGCGCTTCAACCGTCCGGCAATCGAAGAGAAGATCGCCCGCGCCGCGGCCTATCTCGGCATCGCCGGCGGGTTCGACGGGTTCTATGATTATGTCCTGTCGCTGCGTGCCGAACTTAACGTGCCCGAAAATCTCACGGCGCTGGGGATCAAGCCGGACCGAATCGATGAACTGACGGCGATGGCGATGGAGGACCCGAGTTGCGGCGGCAACCCCGTCACCATGACGATGGAGAATACCAAAGCGCTTTTCCTCGACTGCTTTTAAATCTTCCTGCCCCTCGGAAGATCGGCATTGAAGGAGCCCGGAGGCCCAAACCTCCGGGCTTTTCCGCATTTTAGAGCCAAAAGCTAAATCTCCTGAGTGATATTAATGGTGGTTAAATTTGCAATTCGTTAACCATGTTTGGAAAGGATGTGCGAATGACACCATGCTTCCCGGTGTCCTCGTGAGCGATGTGGCTCAAGACTTGTTCGAGGACCGAAAATGCCTGTAATTTCCTTTGCCAACGCCAAGGGTGGAGCCGGAAAAACGACCGCTGCGCTCCTGCTCGCTACCGAACTTGCCTATCAGGGTTTTCGCGTCACCGTCATCGATGCCGACCCGCAGCGCTGGATCAGCCAGTGGTTCGAGACCTCCGGCACCGTGCGCAACATCGAAGTGGTATCGGAAGTCACGCTCGCATCGCTGCAATGTCATCTTCGGGAAATGGCATCGCGCACCGACTATTTCATCATTGACCTCGCCGGCGCCCGTGATGCGCTGGTCACCACGGCGATCGGGCTTTCCGACCATGTGATGATCCCGGTCCAGGGTTCTGCCATGGACGCCAAGGGTGCTGCCCAAATCCTCGACCTCCTGTCCTATATGAAGGAGAAGGCCGGCCTGGTGATCCCGCATTCAGTGGTGCTGACGCGCGTTACCTCGATGGTCACCACCAAGGCGCTGTTGACCATCAAGGGTCTTCTGGCTGCCCGCGGCGTGCATGTCCTCGATACGCCGATCGGCGAACGCATCGCCTTCAAGGAACTCTTCGAGACCGGGGGCACGCTCCATACGCTGGACCCTGCGAAGGTCAGCAATCTCGACAAGGCAAAGGAAAACGCCCGGTCCTACGCACAGGAAGTCATGCGTCTCATGCCCGTCAAGATCACCCGCTCCGTCGCGTCGCGCCTCTTCGGACTGGGCCGCTACGCCGCCTGACACCGCCCGGTTCCATTCATCACATGCGGCCGGTTCTTCGGAACCGGCCGTTTTTTCGCGTTGCGACAGCAGCAGCAGAAAGCCCTGCGGCAATGCCGAGGAGCTTTCCGTCTTTGCGAGCCTGCTAACCTTACTCGGTGAATTCCACCGTGGTGCCGGGCTTGACCATCTTGGCAAGTTCCCTTGCGTCCCAGTTGGTCAGGCGCACGCAGCCGTGGCTGTTGGTCTTGCCGATCTTTGAAGGTTCCGGCGTGCCGTGGATGCCGTATGTGGGCTTCGAGAGCGCAATCCAGACCGTACCGACCGGGCCGTTCGGACCCGGCGGAATCTGCAGGATCTGATCGTTGCTGCCCTGCTTGAAATTGATCTTCGGGTTGTAGGTATAGCCGGGATCGAGGGCGATACGTTCGACCGAATGGGTGCCGGTCGGCGAGGGCGTGTCGGTCGAGCCGATGGTTGCCGGATAAGCCGCCACCAGCTTGCCGTCGGCGCCATAGGCAAAAACCTGCTTCTTGCTCTTGTCGGCGATGATGCGGGTGACCTGACCGACCTTCGGCTGGCCGGGATTGATAACCTTGATTGTCGACCCCGGGATGGTGAAATCGATGCCGGGGTTGAGTGCCTTCAGATAGTTCTCGTCCATGTGGAACTGCTCGGCGAGCTTTTCGGTTACGGACGTATACGACATGGCCGGCAACTGCGATTTGTGCGCATAGTCTTCCGGGATCGACGCGACGTAAGGACCGGCGGCATCGGCCGGGGTGATCGTGTAGTCGACGATCGGCAGGCCGCCCGAATAGGTCAGCCGCTGCAGGATGTCCTCGGAATTGTTCGGATCGAGCGTCTCGCCGGTCATTTCCTGCCAGGCGGCGATCGCCTTGTTGACGTTGTCGCCGAGATGGCCGTCGATGACGCCGGGCGAGATGCCTTCACGATCGAGGAAGACCTGGAGTGCAGCGATCTGGGCCTGCGGCTTCTTGGTGACGGTGATGATCGGCTTCTGCGGCAGAAGCGTTTCCGCCGGCGGCTGGTCCGGTTCGATCGAGGCTTCCTGCGGATAGCCGGTGTCGGGGAGGGCCTGATCATCAAGCGGCATGCGGCTGACCGAGCCTCGTCCCGGGATCCCACCGGTAATGGCGCCTGGTTCGTCCGGTCGATATTCGCGGTAGTCGCGATAACCGCCGGCACCCTGCTGATAGCCGCCAGTATCGCGCGGAGACCGGTAGCCGCCCGGTACCGGCGGATACTCCTGCGTCCGGTTGGGGCGATAGGTTTCCTGGCGGACCTCGGTTGCGACGACATTGCCGAAATGATCGATCAGAACGCGGCGACCCATGCCGTCGCGGCTGATGACGACATCGCCGCGATCGGGCACATAGTCCAAGATCGAGCCGTCAGGAGCGACGAGCATCGTTTCCGAGGGGTAGCGGCCATAACGGTTCTGTGCTTCGGCGGAGGGAATTCCCTGTGCCGCGGTCAAGATCACCAGGCTTGCGCATGCAAAAAATAGCCGCTTCACGATGTCACCGACTTCCTTGTTACTACTTAAGCGTAATCGGGAAATCGGACATTGGTTCCCGCCCGTTCGCCTGTCGCCACAGACAAGTTAATTTTGACCGTAGTGTGGAAAAAGTGAATTCGTCATGAACACACCGTTAAATTCACTTCACGATCGGTTAGAAGTTTTGACGAAACCGTGAAGGGAATGATTATGAAGGCTTTTTCCGCTGCCAACGGACCGAGGATTTTTCTCGACGAGAGCTCGGTTCTCGATATCGGGGGCTGTTTCATCGGCGATGTGGACCTTGCTCCGGGCCGGGCCATTCCCGACGACGGCGATCCGCGAATCGATCACTCGCTCGAGGGGTTCCTGTTCACCTGCGGGCCCGACCATATTCGTCATCCCGAGGCGATCGAAGGCGCCGCTGAAGGCCGGAAATATCCGCTGCATGGATCCTTCTCCTCCCACCCCGCCGAAATCCTGTTCTGGGATGCGCAGGGGCCGGATGCGGAATGCCGTGCCCGCGTGCCGCTGACCATTGCGACCGGCGAGACGGCTCTCCTCGAACGTCATTGGCGGATCGATGGTGCGACGGGCGAGGTGAGCCTGTCGGACAAGGTCACCAATACCGGTTCCAAGCCATTCGCGCGGGTGCATATGTACCATATGAATATCGGCGCCTGGCTGTTCGATGACCACGTCTGGCTGACCGGCAGGATGCTCGACAGAGGCGGCTTCCCCTGGACCTTCGGCGGCGAGACCGGCGGCATATTCTGCGTGCCGGCGGCGGTCGAGGGCGAGCAATGGGCCGAAATCGCGCTCGGGCCGATCGCGGCGATCGGCGGGCTGACGCTGAAGGTGAAGTTCAGGACCGACACGCTGCCGCATCTGCAGGTCTGGCGGAATCAGAAGGCGCCGGCGCATGTGCTGGGGATCGAGCCGGTTTCGCATCGCTTGGCAAGCCGCCAGGAGCTTGCGGCGAACGGGGAACTCGGGTGGGTCAAGCCCGGCGAAAGTGTCGAATACGGCCTGCGCTTCTGCTTCGTCTGAGAGTTGTCGCTCAGTGATTGACGCCCAAAGGGCACCGTCGTAATGCTTGCGCCTCAAATAGAACGGAGGGCTAAGTCCATGGATATCCGCCAGATCAACGACGAATATTCCGTCACCGGCCAGATCACTGTCGAGGAACTCGACCAGGTCAAGGCCATGGGTTTCAAGTCGGTCGTCTGCCATCGTCCCGACGACGAGGAGCCGGGCCAGCCGCATTTTGCGCAGATCGAAGCTCGCGCGAAGGAACTCGGCCTCGACATCCGCCACATCCCGGTTGGCCGCATGGGCGTCGACGAACAGGGCGTCAAGGCGATGGTCGATGCGCTCGATGAGTTGCCGCGCCCGATGCTCGGCTTCTGCCGGTCCGGCGCCCGTTCGACGGCGATCTACGAAAAGAGCCAGCATCTGCGCGGCTGAAGATTTTCCACGGCTTCGTGCCTTTGGCGCGAGGCCCTTCCAGAAGCTCAATTTTTTGAGGAGAATTCCATGAGCATCCAGCGTATCGAGCCGGCCGCCCGCATGAGCGGCGCCGTCGTCCACGGCAACACCGTCTATCTGGCCGGCCAGGTCGGCGAAGGTGAGAGTGTCACCGACCAGTGCAAGGACGCGCTTTCCGAAGTCGACCGCCTGCTGGCTGCCGTCGGTTCAGATAAGTCGAAGATCCTGCAGACGATCATCTATCTCTCGGACATGGCCTATTTCGGCGAAATGAATGCAGTCTGGGAAAGCTGGATCGATCCGGCCAACCCGCCGGCCCGCGCCACCAGCGAAGCCAAGCTCGCTGCGCCGAAATACAAGGTCGAGTTCATCGTCACGGCCGCGATCTGATCGCTGCCGAACCGAATCAAAAAGCCGGCCTATCGTTCTGATAGGCCGGCTTTTTCTATTTCAGGCCTTTTCGCGGATCTGGGTCAGCGTCCTTGCCGGCGTGATCGCTTCCGGGTCCAGCCTGACCTCGATGATCGAGGGCTTGCCGCTGGCGCGCGCCCGCTCATAGGCCGGGCCGAACTCTTCCGTCTTCTCGACCAGTTCCCCATGCCCGCCGAAAGCCTTGGCATAGGCGACGAAATCCGGGTTGACGAGGTCGGTGGCGCTGACGCGGCCCGGATATTCCCGCTCCTGATGCATGCGGATCGTGCCGTAGATGCCGTTGTTGACCAGCACGGTGATGATCGGCAGTCCGTAGCGCACAGCGGTGATGAATTCCTGGCCATGCATCATGAAGCAGCCGTCGCCGGCAAAGCAGACGACTTCGCGTTCGGGAAACAGCTGCTTGGCGGCAACCGCGGCGGGCAGGCCATAGCCCATCGAGCCGGAGGTCGGGGCGGACTGGGTGTTGTATTTCCGGAAGCGGTGGAAGCGGTGCAGCCAGGTGGCGTAATTGCCGGCGCCGTTGGTGAAGATCGCGTTGTCGGGCACGTTCTCCTCGATCCATTGCATGATCGGACCCATCCTGACCGGGCCGGGGCCGGCCTCCGGCGGCGTCGACCACTTGAGGTAGGAATCGTGCAGCGCCGATTTCCGTTCGGCCCAGAGAGGGGCGGCCGGCGGGTCGAGTTCCTTCAGGGCGGCGACGAATTCCGCAGGGGCGGCGCAGATCGGAAGGTCAGGCCGGTACATGCGGCCGAGTTCTTCCGGATCCGGGAAGACATGGATGAGCTTCTGCTTCGGGTAGGGGATATCGATCAGCGTATAGCTGGAGGAGGGCATTTCCGACATGCGGCTGCCGATCAGCACCAGCAGGTCGGCCTCCTTGACCGCCTTGGCGAGCGCCGGATTGATGCCGATGCCGACATCGCCCGCATAGGATGGGTGCAGGTGATCGAAGAGCATCTGGCGGCGGAAGGAGCAGCCTACGGGCACCTTGAAGCGGCTGGCGAAATCCTGGAAATCGGCAACGGCCTGCTCGCTCCAGCGCGTACCGCCGAGAATGAACATCGGATGCTGAGCGTTCTTCAGCATGGTCTCGAACGCTGCGATCTGGCTTTTTCCGGGATGGCTTTCGACCGGCATATAGGCGCGGGCTTCAGGCGCCTCGACTTCATCGACCAGCATGTCTTCCGGCAGTGTCAGTACGACCGGGCCGGGACGGCCGGAGGTGGCGACCGCAAAGGCGCGGGTGACGAATTCGGGGATGCGGCGGGCGTCGTCGATCTCGCCGACCCATTTGGCAAATTCGGTGAAGGCGCGGCGGTATTCGACCTCCTGGAAGGCTTCCCGTTCCTTCATCTCGCGGCCGATCTGGCCGACGAAGAGGATCATCGGGATCGAATCCTGCCTGGCGATGTGCAGGCCGGCCGAGGCATTGGTGGCGCCGGGACCGCGGGTGACCATGCAGATGCCCGGCTCGCCGCTGAGGCGGCCCCAGCTGTCGGCCATCATCGCAGCACCGCCTTCCTGGCGGCAGACGAGCACCTCGATGCCGCTTTCATACAGCGCGTCGAGCACGGCGAGATAACTTTCTCCAGGTACGCAGGAGATGCGTTTGACGCCGTTCGCCTTCAGCGCCTCGACGATCAGCTGCCCTCCGGTCTTGATGACGGTGTTCATTTTTCTCTCCCCTCTTTTTCGATTTGATCGAGTTGCGCCAGCACATCTGCGGTATGTTCGCCGAGCGCCGGGCTCGGCCGGTGATAGACAAGCGGCGTTTCCGACAGCACGATTGGGCTGCGCACGCCCGGAATGACCGTGCCGTCGGCCGCTTCGAGATCGATCCGCAGCCCGCGCTCCTTGACCTGCGGATCGTTAAACATTTCGGCGATCGAATTGATCGGCCCTGCCGGCACGGCGTTGTCGCCGCAGGCGGCGAGCAGCTCGGCCTTTTTCCATTTCGATGTCTGCGCGAGGATCAGCCGGCGCACTTCGACGCGGTTGGCGACGCGCGCCTTGTTGGTGGCGAAACGCTCGTCATCGGCCATCCCATCGATGCCGAGGATGCGGCAGAGGCGCCGGAACTGGCCGTCATTGCCGATGGCGAGAATGAGATACCCGTCTTCGGTGGCCAGGACCTCGTAGGGGCTGATGTTCGGATGAGCATTGCCAAGCCGCACCGGCGCCTCGCCCGAGACCAGGTAGTTCATGTTCTGGTTGGCGAGGATGCCGGCCTGGACGTCGAGCAGCGCCATGTCGACATGCTGGCCTTCGCCGGTCTTCATCGCATGGATCAGCGCGCCCTGGATGGCGGTCACCGCATAGATGCCGGTGAAGATGTCGGCGATCGCGACACCTGCCTTCATCGGCTGGCCGTCCGGTTCGCCGGTGATCGACATGAAGCCGGACATGCCCTGGACGATGTAATCGTAGCCGGCGAGATTGGCGTAGGGGCCGTTCTGGCCGAAGCCGGTGATCGAGCAATAGATCAGCTTCGGATTGATCTTTTTCAGGCTCTCGTAGTCGAGCCCGTATTTGACGAGGCCGCCGAGCTTGAAGTTCTCGATCAGCACGTCGGCGGTCGCGGCCAGCCGGCGGACGGTGTCCTGGCCTTCCTCGGTCTTGAGGTCGACGGCGATCGAGCGTTTGCCGCGGTTGGTGGAGTGGTAATAGGCAGCCGACAGGTTTTCGCCGTCCTTGCCCTCGACGAAGGGAGGACCCCAGGCGCGGGTATCGTCGCCGCCATCGGGGTTTTCCACCTTGATGACGTCGGCACCCATGTCTGCCAGCATCTGGCCTGCCCAGGGACCGGCAAGCACGCGGGCAAGTTCGATGACGCGGATGCCGGTAAGCGGCGGTTTCTTGGGTGTCTGGGTCATATCACGGGGTCACGGTTGATTTGGCGGCGCTGGTTACCGGCTTCATTGAGGCAGCGCGGCGTTCCCGCCAGATGATATAGAGGCCGGAGCCGATGATGATCGAAATGCCGAGCCATTTGACCGGATCGGGGAAGTCGCCGAAGACCAGCCAGCCGAACAGCGTCGCCGAAACGATCTCGAAATATTGCAGCGGCGCAATCACGGACGCCGGTGCGGCGCGATAGGCGTAGACGGCAAGGATGCCCGACAGGGCTGCAAAGGCGCCGACGCCTGCGAGCCACAGCAGGGTCTTCCAGTCCGGCATGGAGGGCGCCAGGAAGCCGATGCCGGTCCGGTCGCCGACAAGGAGCAATATGGCGGAGATCGGAATTCCCCAGAGCGCCATTTGGAACTGCATCGACCAGGGATCTTCGCGATGCGCCAGCGCCCGCGTCAGGATCGCGAAGATCGCTACGCAGAAGGCGGTGACGATCGGCAGCAGCGCCACGAAGCCGATCTCCTGGAAGCTTGGACGGATGACGATCATGGCGCCGACGAAGCCGGCCGCGCAGGCGGTATAACGCCGCCAGCCGATGGTCTCCTTGAGGAAGATGCTGGAGAGGACGGTGAGGATGATCGGTTCGACGAAGAAGATGGCGATGGCATCGGCCACTTCCATGACGGCCAGGGTCGCCACGAAGCAGACCATGGAGAGCGTGATGAGGCTTGCGCGGATCGCATGGAAGGCGCTGAGCCGCCAGGAGAACGTCCGCCAATATCCGTTCCAGAGCACGATCGGCAGCATGCAGAGTGCCTGGAAAACGAAGCGCGCGGCAGTGATGAACGTGGGCGACGCGGTATCGGTCGCAAGCTTCGAAAAGACGTCGATGAACGGGGCGATCAGCATCGCGACGATCATCAGGCCGAGGCCGTTGACGATCCGGTTCGGGGCTGATGCGGCAAGGCTTGCGGACGACGAATTCATCGATTTCCTATAGCCGGGACCGGTCCCGGAAGCACTTGATTAAATGTCATGAACTCATTCCGTTTGATGAGTAGGGCCGGTTCAGAGGGCGGCCGCGGGCATGGGCAGGGCGGCCCGGGCCCAGGCGGCGAATTCGGCGGTGGCGCGGGCCCGCACCGTATCGTTCAGCGTTTCGTGGCGGGTGCCCGGCCAGATCTTGGTGGTGACGTTCGAGAAGCTGTTGCGCTTGAGGTGCTCGGAAAGCCACAGGATTTCGCGGCCGCCATTGGTCGCCGGGTCCTCTGCACCGCCGATCAGGTGGATCGGCAGGGTTCTCGCCAGTCGATGGATCAGTTTCGGGGCGCGAAACGTGAGTTCGAAGAGATCGAGCCACAGCGAAACGCTGGCATCGAAGCCACACAATGGGTCGGCGATATAGGCATCGACGATATCCCGGTCATGGCTCAGCCAGTCGAATTCCGTACGGTGGCCGGCAATGGATTTCCCCCAGACGCCGAACGTGAGTTTCGGCAGAAGCCCGCTCGGCACGTCCGAGCCCTTCAGAGCCTTTTCGATGCGCAGGATCACCTGTGCCGCGCGGCCAGCCGGACCTGGATGAAAGTTGGAATTCCAGACGGCGACGGCGTTGAAGCTTTCGGGGTAGTCTACGGCGGCATTGAGCGCGATCAGCCCGCCCATGGAATGGCCGAAGAGCAGAACCGGCAGGCAGGGATGGGCGCCCGCCGCCATGTCGCGCATGGCTTTGACGTCTTCGAGCACCAGGCTGACGCCGTCGTGCCGGGCGAAACGGCCGATCGGTGCGTCCGGCGCCGTCGTTTCGCCATGGCCGCGATGGTCGAAGGCGTAAGTCTGGAAGCCGTGGCCGGCCATGGCCTCGGCGAAACCCCTGTAGCGCCGGGAATGCTCGGCAAGCCCGTGCGAGATCAGCAGGATGGCATGCGCCGGCTCGGCCGCCGGCTGGTAATGATAGGCAAGGTTTGCGCCCGTCGGGCTCTTAAACCGCCTCGTTTCGTCGAACATCCTCGCTCCCTCGACCGTTCGCGCATTGCTCCCGGCCACCAATTCGCCTACATAGCGGCAAACCGAAATTCCCCCCGGAGCACTTTTATCCATGGCACGTCAGTTCATCTATCACATGTCGGGACTCAACAAGTCCTACGGCGCCAAGAAAATCCTTGAGAACGTCAATCTGTCTTTTTACCCGGATGCCAAGATCGGTATCCTTGGCCCGAACGGTGCCGGTAAGTCGACCGTGCTGCGCATCATCGCCGGTCAGGACAAGGAATATACCGGCGAAGCCTGGCTCGCAGAAGGCGCGACCGTCGGCTATCTCGAACAGGAGCCGCATCTCGATGCGTCCAAGACCGTCTTCGAGAACGTCATGGAAGGCGTCGCCAAGAAGACGGCCGTCCTCGACCGATACAACGAACTGATGATGAACTATTCCGACGAGACCGCGGACGAGGGCGCCAAGCTTCAGGACGTCATCGACAGCCAGAACCTCTGGGATCTGGAAAGCCAGGTCGAAATGGCGATGGAGGCACTACGCTGCCCGCCGCGTGATTCGGAAGTCACCAGCCTGTCGGGTGGTGAGCGCCGCCGCGTCGCTCTCTGCCGGCTCCTGCTGTCGCAGCCAGATCTGCTGCTGCTCGACGAACCGACCAACCATCTGGACGCCGAAACCATCGCCTGGCTCGAAAAGCACCTGCGCGACTATCCGGGCGCCGTGATGATGATCACCCACGATCGCTACTTCCTCGACAACGTCACCGGCTGGATTCTGGAGCTCGACCGCGGCCGCGGCATTCCTTACGAAGGCAATTACTCGGCCTACCTGCTCGCAAAAGCCAAGCGCATGCAGCAGGAAAACCGCGAAGAAGCCGGCCGCCAGAAGGCGATTTCCCGCGAACAGGAATGGATCGCGTCCAGCCCGAAGGCGCGCCAGGCAAAATCCAAGGCGCGTATCAAGTCCTACGAACAGCTGGTGGAGGCCGCCGACAAACAGCGTCCCGGCGACGCGCAGATCATCATCCCGGTCAGCGAGCGTCTCGGCCAGGTGGTCATCGAGATGGAAGGCATCACCAAGGGCTTTGAGGGCCGCACGCTGATCAACGACCTGTCGATCAAGCTTCCGCCGGGCGGCATCGTCGGCATCATCGGCCCGAACGGCGCCGGCAAGACGACGCTGTTCCGGATGATTACCGGCCAGGAGACGCCGGATGCGGGTTCGGTGCGCATCGGCGAGACCGTCCATCTCGGTTATGTCGACCAGAGCCGTGATGCGCTCGACGGCAACAAGACCGTCTGGGAAGAAATCTCGGGCGGCGCCGAAATCATCAAACTCGGCAAGTTCGACATGAACTCCCGTGCCTATTGCGGCGCCTTCAACTTCAAGGGCGGCGACCAGCAGCAGAAGGTCGGCAACCTCTCGGGCGGCCAGCGTAACCGCGTTCACCTTGCCAAGATGCTGAAGGCCGGCGGCAACGTTCTGCTCCTCGACGAACCGACCAACGACCTCGATACGGAAACGCTGGGTGCGCTCGAAAGCGCGCTGGAAAACTTTGCCGGCTGCGCGATCATCATCAGCCACGATCGCATGTTTCTCGACCGCCTGGCGACGCATATTCTCGCCTTCGAAGGCGACGGCCATGTGGAATGGTTCGAAGGCAATTTCGAGGACTATGAGCAAGACAAGGTCCGCCGACTCGGCCCCGACGCCCTCAACCCGGGCAGCCAGGCCCACAAGCGTCTGACTCGTTAAGTTTTTTAGCTTTATCTAAGGAAAAGCCCCGGCTCTGCCGGGGTTTTTGTTTTACGCGAAGTTAACAAAAGCTAAAATCCGGACCCCCAAAATTATGGGTATTTTTGACGTAGCCCGATAAAGACAATCGCAAAGATTCCCGGCGCATTTTCCCGCCCTAGGGAGACCATGTCCGCCTGGGTCTTGACGCTGTCATGATGACGGCCCGTTTCAGAGGGTTTTATTCATGCTGCGTTTGATCGAACGTTTGCCTTTCCGTACATCGTTGACGCTTCTTGCTTCCGTTCCGCTCCTGGCCGTGATTGGGCTCGGCGCGTTCGCCAGCTGGGAATCCTACAACCAGTACCGGGAGCTGAACCGTGCGATCGCCCTTGAGAGCCTGGCGCTGGCCGGCGGCGAGCTGATGAACGCCATTCCGGAAGAAAGCTTTGGTTCCGTGGCGCAGCGGCCCCAGGCCCGTGCGAGCGTGGATGCGGCAGAGAAGCGGCTTGTAAACCAGTATAAGGTCATCGATGCGCAGGGTTACGGCGAGGCCAGTTTGCGCGAGCTTGTCGCAGCGGTGGACGAACGCTTTCTGCGGATGCCGGAATATCGTGCCAAGATCGATAGCGGCGACACGAACCAGCTTCTGTCTGCGCAATACGTGACGCCGGTTTCGGAAAAGACGCTGGATATCATCGGCCGCGTCGGCGGCCTGACCGAAGACCGCGCGCTGGCGCGCTATGTTGACGGCTTCCATGCCCTCGTCCAGCTCAGCAACGGCTACGTCATCGTCAACCGGATGGGGCAGCAGTACACCAAAAACGGTGCGTTGACCGTCGAGGAAGCCGCCCGTTTCATGCAGGGGCGGCAGCAGGTCCGGCTTTATGAAAAGCCGATGCGCGCTTTCCTGTCCTCCAAGCTGATCGCGCAGTACGACGCTTATTTCCAGACGCCCGACGGTCAGCTGATCACCAACACGATGAAGGCGCTCGACAGCCTGAAGCCCTATACGCCGGCCGCCGACGACTATAGCGCCTGGGCCCGCGCCATGGAGAACCGTCGCACCTTCACTTCCGGCATCATCGCCCAGGCTGCGAGCGAGTTGAAAGCGTTGGGTGATCAGAAGTCTTCCGACGCAGCGTCCAGCCTGCAGGTACTTTTTGGCTCACTCTCGATCTTCATCCTGGCTGTCATCGCGCTCAGCGTGATCATTGCCCGCAGCCTTTCCGGCTCGATCCGCAAGATCGGCGACCGGATGGCAAGCCTTGCCTCCGGCAATACCGAAGAGGCGATCCCTTATTCGGATCGCAGGGACGAGATCGGCGCCATGGCCCGCTCGGTCGAGGTTTTCCGTGAAGCCGCGATCCGCAATCTTCAATTGGAAGCCGAGGCAGAAGCCACCCGTCGTCGTTCGGAGGCCGAGCGCCTCGAAATGCAGCGCCAGAGCGAGGCGGATGCCGAGGCGAAGCTGACGCAGGCGACCGGCGCGCTTGCCGCCAATCTTCGTCGTCTTGCTGCCGGCGACATGCTCTGCGAAGTGAACGAAGCTTTGGCGCCGCAATTCGAAGGCCTGCGCCACGACTTCAATACCTCGGTCCGCCAGCTGCGCGACGCGCTGCTCAGCGTCGGCAATTCGGTTTCCACCGTCACCAGCGGTTCGCGGGAAATTTCCGACGCATCCGACAACCTGTCGAAGCGCACCGAGCAGCAGGCTGCTTCGCTGGAAGAAACAGCCGCGGCACTCGAAGAAATCACCGCCAACGTGGTCGCCACGTCGAAGCGCACCGGCGAAGCCCGCGACGTCGTCCGAGATGCCCGGACACGGGCCGACCAGTCGGGCCAGGTCGTCCGCAACGCAGTTTCTGCCATGGAACGGATCGAGAAATCGTCGCAGCAGATCGGCCAGATCATCGGCGTCATCGATGAGATCGCTTTCCAGACCAACCTTCTCGCCCTTAACGCGGGCGTCGAGGCAGCGCGAGCCGGCGAGGCCGGCAAGGGCTTTGCGGTCGTCGCACAGGAAGTCCGCGAACTCGCCCAGCGCTCGGCGAACGCCGCCAAGGAAATCAAGTCGCTGATCTCCAACTCGGCGGTTGCCGTCGGCGAGGGCGTCAAGCTCGTCAGCGAGACCGGCGAGGGGCTCAGCGTCATTGAGCAGCTCGTCCAGACCGTCAACAGCCACATGGATGCGATCGCGATCGCAGCGCAGGAGCAGTCGGTCGGCCTTGCGCAGGTCAATACCGCCGTCAATCACATGGACCAGTCGACCCAGCAGAACGCCGCCATGGTCGAAGAGATGAACGCCGCCGGCGCGGGCCTTGCCCAGGAAAGCGGCAAGCTCAGCGATCTGCTGTCGCACTTCCAGCTCGGCGGCAGCCCCTCGGGCCAGCTTCGCGAGACGGCTAGCCGTATGCGCACACCGGCGGCTCCG